>DMLH01000075.1 GCA_003453435.1 Clostridiales bacterium
CACTTTTTGCCACAAACAAGAGTGGCGTTTTTTCGTATTTTTTAACTTTTGCCATACTCTTAACAGGTATTGTAGAATTTGTATATGCTTCTGGATTTAACTTGTAATAAATTTTCAATCCGCTTTTGCCGGCAGTAGTAATCATTGCATATTTAACATTTTTGTATGAAAATGTTTGACTTGATTTTGTGACTGCAGGTGTAAAGCCTAATTCAACAAAATATTTTGTTAGTTCTTTAAAATATTTTCTAACAACAGGTTGTGCCATATTTAGCTTTTGCTCAAAAGTGTAATGGTTTCCTTTAATTCCGCCAAACACACCTTCTTGAATAAACTGCTCAACTGGTTCAACCTTATCCACCTCTTGTGGAGATTCAACCTTAGCTTCTTTTTTTACCTTTGGCTTTGATTGAAGTTTTGATTTTATTACTTTTGGTTTAATTTCCTTTTTTGGTTCTTCTTTAACCGATACAACCTCAACATCTTCACCTATATATTGTTTTTTAACATCATCCATAAGCATTTTGGCTCTTTTAACTGCCAAATCACTTTTTGCCACAAACAAGAGTGGTGTTTTTTCGTATTTTTTAACTTTTTCTACACTCTTTACTGGTATGGTTGAGTTTTTATAATCTTTTACGTTTAATTTGTAATAAATTTTTAAACCGCTTTGTCCGGCAGTAGTAATCATTGCATACTTAACATTTTTGTATGAGAAGGTTTCTGCATGTTTTGTAAGTTCTGCAGTAAAGCCTAAACTTTCAAAGTATTTTTTAAGTTCTTTAAAGTATTGCCTTGCAACAGGCTTTGCAATTTTTAATTTCTGCTCAAAAGTATAGTTGTTTGCATTGACACCACCAAATTTAGAGCCTTCAGCGTCTTTTTCCATAACTGGTGATTTTATTTCTTCACCTTCGTCATTCATGTACTTAACAAGGCCATCGTGATACATATAGTCTAGATATGAGTTAGAGTTATCATAAATTAACTCAACATCATCAACATATTCTTGTGGCTTTTCTTCTTCAGTAGGTTCAGGCTCGCTAAATTCTTCATTTTGTTCATTCTCTTCTTCCTGTTCCTCTTCCTCTTCTTCCTCTTCTTCCTGTTCTTCCTGTTCTTTCTGTTCTTCAGCTGGAACTTCAACTTCAATAATTTTAACATTGTCGGAACTTGGAAATTCAGACTTATAAGATTCATAAGCCTTAGACTGTTTAATAACAACAGAATAAAGAAGTTTTACAATGTAATAGGTAACTATCAATTGTATTACTGCAAAAAGCAATATAAACACATAAAAAAGTCCAAATACTTCAGAATATAAATATTGCACAAAGAAACCTATTTCTAACACAAAACTGCTAGCACTTAAAAGTAGCGCAAATGCTCCTGCAAATGCTTTTGGCTTTTTGCCTACAGCTGCCAAAACAAAAAGAATAAATGAAACTAGTGCTGCCCCGTAGAAAATAACACATTCAATTGAAACAAGAACTTGACTAGTTCCTACCAAATCACCAGTAAGTGCCCTAAGTGTTAAGAGCAAAACTTCCATTGCCATAGTTTGAGTTTTTGTTAATGCAATCCAAATACCAATCCAAAGTGCACTAACACAAACAACTGCAAATAAAATTGCCAACAAATAATCTAATGATTTTGGTTTTGTGACTCCATATTGTTTAAACATTTTCTTTTTCTCCCTCTTTATTAAAATATTCTTCAGCACTATAAAATAAAACAATGCTGGCTTATACTTTAATTTTATTCATTTGATTTTTAAAATAAAACACATGTAATTGTTCCATTTTAACACTTTGCAAGAAAACACTAACATGCAAGTTGTGTTATTCTTACATTTTTAAAAAAACTCAAGCTTCATTGAAGCGATTAAGTAGTGCACACTTCATGTCACTTGAGTTTAAAATTAAATTTTTAAATGTGTTATGGTTCAGGTGTTACTGGTGCATCTACATAAACATAGTAAGCATTGTAAGCTGGAGCATTTTCTTTAACACCACCTTCGCCTTCAATTTGAACACGAACATAACTACCGTGCTCTTCTACAACCTTCCATTCGCCACTAGCAACGTCCAATTTGAATACTTCACTATTATCAGTTATTGACGCATCCTTTGAAAGATAAACTACACTTTCTTCTTGTGCTTCATCCATTGCTTCTGCTGCATAAGCCGCATAAGAATTTCTTAAGCTAAGTTGTTCAGCACTTTTGTTTGCTTTTGCAATTAAACCACTGAATGTTGGAATAAGTATTGCAGATAGTACACCGATAACTGCAATTACAATTACAAGTTCAACAATTGTAAAACCTTTTTTTCTTTTTAAATTTTTCATTTTGTTCATCTCCTTTTTTAAATATAAATGATTTATGATCAATGTTATATAAGATTATATAACATAAATCTTTTATATTTTGATATTTTTAATGAAAAATGTCAAGCAAAAACAATAGTTTTTTTTATTTTTTTTTAATACTTTTTTTTTAAAATCATAATCAATAAAAATTTTGGCATTAATCATAAAAATATTGTATTCAAAAATTGTTTCAAATATCATAGAAAATTAGTTATTAAATAAAAATATTCCATCCAAAATTATTCAGATGAAATATTTTTAATTTTATTGTCTAGTATCAATAAATAATAATTTACTCGGATTTTCCACAACAATCCTTATATTTTTTTCCGCTTCCGCAAGGACATGGCTCATTACGTCCTATCTTTTTTTGAGTGTTTTTGATTGTTGCACTTGCCTTATCTGTTTGAACAGCGTTTGCTTTTATGTTTTGTTCTTTTGGTTTTTCAATATTTTTCAAGTTAACTTGGAATTTTACTTTGATAATAACTTTTGCGGTGTTATCTCTAATTCTATCACGCATATTTTCAAACATGTCAAAGCCTTCTTGCTTATATGCGTTAACAGGATCATTTTGAGTTAAGATTTCACGTTTTAAAATGGTCATTGCGTCAATATGCTCAACCCATGCGTTGTCAACTTGCTTTAAAAGGATATTTCTTTCAACTTGATCAAAACTACCAGGTATTAAGTCATTTAGGGCTTTCTTTTTGGCTTCAATTTCAGTTTCAACGCGTTCTGTAACCATATCTATAACATCTTGAGTGCTTTTTTCTTCAACCATTTCAGGAGTTACAAAATTTGTACCACGTTCAAATATTCCATCTTCTAAAGCCTTATTTAATTCATCCAAATCCCACTCAAAGAACGCCCTTTCATCGCTAATCTCTCCACGAACAGTGTTAGCAACTAGGTCGCGCACCATATCCATAACTTCATCATGAACATTTTCGCCCTCGAGCACCTTGTCACGCTCAGCATAAATAATCGTTCTTTGTTGATTTAAAACGTCGTCCATTTGAAGTAAAGTACGTCTGCTTGCGAAATTTGCACCTTCTACCCTCTTTTGTGCGTTTTCTATTTGCTTTGAGATTATTTTTAATTGGAACAATGGTTCGTCTTCTGGCATTTTAAATACAGACACAATGCTTCTTAACCTTTCACCGCCAAACACACGCGCTAAGTCATCATCAAGAGAAATATAGAACACACTTTCGCCCGGGTCACCCTGACGGCCAGCACGACCACGAAGCTGATTATCTATACGCCTTGACTCGTGACGCTCTGTACCTATAATACACAAACCGCCAAGTTCAATAACTTTTTCTTTTTCAGCGTCAGTTTCTTTTTTAAATTCGTTATAAAGTTCGTTATAGCGATTTTTTGCCTCTATAATCTTTTCATCACTAGTTGAAGCAAAACTTGTTGCACCAACAAGTTGATACTCTTCAAAGCCTTCTTGCTTCATTTTGTTTTTTGCTAAAAATTCTGGATTACCACCCAGCAAAATATCTGTACCACGACCAGCCATGTTGGTTGCAATTGTGACAGCACCAACTTTTCCGGCTTGCGCTACTATCATGCTTTCCTGTTCGTGATTTTTAGCATTTAA
>DMLH01000020.1 GCA_003453435.1 Clostridiales bacterium
TTTCTAAAATTTCTAGATTAGAAACTTTTTTGAATTTTGGTGTGGTAAAGTAAATTTATTCCACTAAATTTGCCATTGCTTCGGGCAAGCAACGTATAAAATGTCTTCACATTTTTAATTTGCTAACCATTGATCTACTGAACCGATATTTTGTTTTTGAATATTTTTCTGTTTAAGCTTTCATATTATTACTACTATATATTTATACATATCGCGTTAGTTGCATTTTGTTAATTTTTGTTTTAAATTAAAGATTACTATTAATTTTTTTGAAATTTTTCTTGAAATTAACGGGGTATTAGTATTGATTAACGGTGAAAAACTAATAGACGCAATATTTTCTGGTGCGAACAATTTAAAAAACAATAAAAATTTAGTGGATGAAATGAATATTTTCCCCGTACCAGATGGTGACACTGGTACAAATATGTCCATGACGATTTCCGCCGCCTGTGATGAACTAATAAAGCTAAGAGGAGAAGAACTTTCCGTTTCTGCGGTTTTAGAGATTGTTGCTTCGGCGATGCTAAGAGGTGCAAGGGGCAATTCTGGTGTCATTTTGTCTTTACTTTTTAAAGGGTTTTCCGAGGGCCTTGTAGGGATTAACGAAATTGACGGGGAACAGTTTGTGTCCGCATTTCGGATAGGCGTAAATGCTGCATACAAAGCTGTCATGAATCCTGTTGAAGGGACGATGTTAACGGTCGCCAGGGTGGCATATGAAAAAGGTAGTGATGCTGCGTTTTTTAACACTGATGAAAAATTTGTACTAAATGCTATATACGAAGGGGCCATCCAAGCATTAAATGAAACCCCTAACCTTTTGCCAGTTTTAAAAAAAGCTAAGGTTTTAGATGCTGGTGGTAAAGGTTTATGCTTAATTTTTGAGGGGATGCTTTCCGTAATTAAGGGTAGTTTTTTTATTGAGGAAAATTTGAGCAAAGTGGACAGTGGTATTGAACTTAAAAATAATTCAATATTCGATGACCCTTTAATTTCAGGATTTAGCCATTTGAACATAAGTTTCACTTATTGCACAGAATTTATTGTAAGAAAAAATTTAAATACGCCAAGCATTGACAGTATGAAGGAATTTTTTAAAAGCATAGGTGATTCAGCAGTTGTAGTTGAAGATAAAGAAATAATTAAGGTTCATATACATACTAATAAACCAGATTTGGTTATTGGCGAAGGACTAAAATACGGCGAGTTTTTAAAAGTAAAAATAGAAAATATGAAAGAGCAAAACCGTGTTGCCATAGAAAACAGAAAAGTTAACAACGAGGATATCAAAAAAAATGAAAGCTTAATTCCAACTGAGCCAGTTGATAATTTTGGGTTTGTATCAGTTGCGTTTGGAGATGGGATCAAAGCTTTGTTTACGGAACTTGGTTGTGCACACGTTGTAAACGGCGGTCAAACTATGAATCCTAGTACTCAGGACATCGCTGAAGCAGTACTAGCAACACCGGCCAAAACTGTATTTGTGTTTCCTAACAACAAAAACATCTTACTTGCTGCCCAACAGGTGCCAAGTATGGTTAAAGACAGGAAAGTAACAGTAGTCCCTTCAAAAACGATACCACAAGGTATCTGCGCTATATTGGCTTTTAGTGAAGAAAAAAATACAGATGAAAATTTTTCTAATATGCTAGAAAGTATAAAGAAAGTAAAAACGGGTCAGATTACAGTTGCTTCTCGTGATGCAGAGTTTGGTGGATTTAAAATAAAAAAAGGAGAGTTTTTAGCGCTTATTGACGGTAAGCTAATGTATAGATCAAAACATGTGGAAAAAGCAATTCTTAAGTTACTTCACGCTGCAGTAACAAAGGCTACTATGTTCATAACTATAGTATATGGCGCTTGTATTAATTCTAAAGAGGCAAATGAAGTTTTTGAAGTTGTCAAAAATAAATTCGGTTCGAAAGCAGAAATTTCACTTGTTGATGGCGGTCAGCCCGTTTACAACTACATTATTTCAGTTGAGTAATAAGCTTAGGTATAGTTTTTGAATTTTTTGAAACTTAATAAAGGACTATTTATTCTTTTATATTAACATTTATATTTGACTTTTCATTAACTTTTAGCTAGATATACTTATCGCATTAATTTTAATGTCATAATATTTAGTTAACATGCGAGATTATAACAAAAAGTATTAAAAAAGTTAAACGTAATATTTGGCCATTGTATTAGTATAGATTAGTTTTATTTTTAATTTTTTTACAAAAACTTTTCTTTTAGAATAAGGATTAAGACAAAAAAATATTAGGTAGCGGTAAAATCAGTTGTAATACTAATTTGAATTTTTTATTTTTATTTTTCTCAAAATGTGTAGAAAATTACTAGATGATAGTTCTTTAAAAACTGATGTTTTGACTTTTTTACACAATAAAATAATTGCTAAATTTTTGTTTTTAAAGGGCTATATACGACTTTATTATCTAATAATGATTATACGAAGAAACATATCAGACTAAATTATGTTCTATAAAGCTAAAAACATAATTTTCAATTATTGCCATTTAAATGAAGTGATAAAACCTAGTAGATGGATTGATACTTTATTTCTTTTGAGGTGTTCAAAACAAAAATTAAGTGTAGATTGTTACTGAAAAA
>DMLH01000012.1 GCA_003453435.1 Clostridiales bacterium
AGTTGCTTGTTGAAATGGACGGTTTTGAGAGCAATGAGGGCATTATTGTTATGGCCGCAACAAATAGGCCAGACGTACTTGACCCAGCATTACTTAGACCAGGCCGATTTGACAGACAGATTGTTGTTAATATGCCAGATATAAAGGAAAGAGAAGCCATACTAAAAGTGCATGCAAAAAACAAAAAGTTTGCAGAAAGTGTAAGTTTTGAAAATTTAGCAAGAATTACTAGCGGATTTGCTGGTGCGGACCTAGAGAATTTACTTAATGAAGCCGCAATACTTGCAGGAAGAAATAACAGACCAAGAATAACAATGGTTGATATTAATGAAGCAGCCAATAAAGTTATGATGGGTCCACAAAAGAAAAGTCATCTGGTCACAGAACGTGATAAAAAAATTACGGCATATCATGAAAGTGGTCACACAATTCTTCACAAATTGCTTCCAAACACAGATGATGTGCAAGAAGTAAGCATCGTGCCAAGAGGCATGGCCGGTGGCTACACTATGAGCAGACCAGATAATGATGATAACTATGCAACTTATGGAAAGTTAAACGACATGATTTGCACACTTATGGGTGGCAGAATTGCTGAGGAAATTATATTTAAAGATATAACAACCGGTGCAAGTAACGACATAGAAAAAGCCACAAAACTTGCAAGGCGTATGGTTACTCAGTTTGGTATGAGTAGCAAACTTGGTTTTATTAATCTTGGCTCAACAAGTGAAATATTTATTGGTAGAGATTATCAAAATCAAGTTGAGTATAGTGAAAAAACTGCTGGAATTATTGACGAAGAAGTACAAAAAATTTTAAAAGAAAATTATGAAAAAGCCACCAAACTTTTAACAGATAACTTGGATAAATTGCACGCTATGGCAGAACTTCTTTTAAAAGTTGAAACAATTTACAATGAAGAAGTTAACAAGGTTATGGAGGGTGTATCCAACGAAGAAATTATTGCCGCTCTAAAAGATAAAGAAGAGGCTGAGCAAGCGGAACTTGCAAGAGAAAGAGAGTTAAAAGTTCAAGAGGAAAAACAAAGAATTGAGGAACTTAAAAACAGGGCATACGAGGCAATGAAACAAAGTGGAATGATTGATGAGATTGATGATTCCGCAAAAGGTGTGGAAAACGAAAAAGCAAAAGATGTTGAAAAAGAAAGTATAGTTAAAAAAGACGCAGAAGTTAAAAAAGAAGCATCAAATGCTAAACCTAAACATAATGAAATTAAAAATACTACTAAAAAAACTGTTAAGACCGGTGCTACAAAAACAACTACTAAAAAAGCATCAACCAAAAAAAGTGTAAAAAAATCATCTAAAGATGATAAATAGTACCTACAAAATAATTACAAAATATAAGGATAAATTATGGAAAAAGAAGTTATTGAGGAGCAAAAACCATCGGCTAAGGTGGGCGTTATTAAAAGAATTATAAGCATGGCACTTGTTGTAATATGTGCAGGATTAGTTATTGCTATTTCACTATGTTCATTTTTGCCAAAAAGTTTTAATCCTGGTTTAAACGAACCAAATTATATTAGAATATTCTCAAGTTCTAATGAGAACATAAACAACACAACATATAGTAGTGATAGTGATGAGTATAAACAAATTATGTCGCTTTATGGTGAAAGTTTTGAAACAACAATTTTTGGTGCATTGTTTCAAGGCAAAGCAAATGAAGGAGTATCCTTCAAAGAGGGCTATCAATCATTAAGTTCGCTATCTGGAACTTATATTGAGTTTAATTATAATGAAGTTCAAACAATCAAGTTAAACGGAAAAACATTAAAGGAAGCAGGCATTGACACGCAATTTTCAAATCAAAACTATCGAAGTGTTGTTATAGAAGTTGTAGATTCCGATTCTTTTGCTCAAATAAATGTATATTTTAGATATAACGATTCGGGTTCAACAACATACTCATATTTAAGATTTTTAACTTTTGCAAAACAGTCAGCACTTTATGATTACTTGCAAAAATTATAAAAAAAGCAAAACACGTTTCTTAATGAAATGTGTTTTTTTGTTTTCCATCATTTAAAGATTAATGATTGAATATGGCTGTTTTTATGGTAATTAAAATACAAAAACTAATAATATTATTCTATGCACATATGCAAAATTTTTAATTTTTACATGCAAATATAAAAAATAATTTTACTTTTTTTTAAAAAAGGTTTATTTTATTTATAAAATAAAGCTAAAGTGAGAAAATAAAATTATGAAATTTAAGCTACAGCCTTATTTAAAAAATTACAGGTGGCAAGTTATTTTTGGCCCTATATTAAAATTTTTGGAGGCGGTGACAGACCTTGTTACCCCTATTTTAGTGGCTTTAATTTTGGATAAAGGCATACCCAATAACGACACAACGTATATACTAACACTTTCGGCTCTAATTTTTGTCATGAATGCTGTTGGATTTATTTTTGCAATAATTTGCCAAAAACTTTCTGCCAAAGCAGCCTATGGAATAGGTAGGGATATTAGAAGAGATATCTACACAAAAATTACAACGCTTTCATCAAGTGAAATGGATAAGTACACCACAATGAGTTTTACAAACAGGGCGGTTAATGATGTTGCTCAAATTCAAAACGCAATTGGTGCAACAATAAGAAATGTTGCAAGAGCGCCCTTTTTGCTTGTTGGTAGCACAATTATGGCAATTATTATTAACGTAAAATTATCATTAATTTTTGCCATAGTTATCCCTCTAATTGCGGTATTATTTTTTTTAATAATGAAAAAAACCAATCCTTTGTTTTTGGATGCAAAACAAAACCTAGACAATGTAAGTAATGTCACACGAGAAAATTTATCTGGGACAAGAGTTGTTAGGGCATTCAACAAACAAAATTATGAAATTGATAGGTTTAACAAGGCAAACAAAAAATATACCGATGTAAATTTAAAAATTGGAACTTTTTCTGCTTTACTGCAACCGCTACTATCACTAATTGTTAATATGTCAGTTATTGTAGTTGTCTGGGTTGGAGGCATACAAGTTAATATAGGTGGTTTAACCCAAGGTCAAATAATATCATTTATAAATTATTTAACTCAAATTTCGGCAAGTTTAATTAAAATTGCAAGAATTTCTATTATTTATGTTAGAACAGGCGCAAGTTTTAAACGTGTTAATGATATTTTTGAATTAGAGTCAAGCGTTAAAAACAAGGATAATGCAAAACAATTGCTGTTTGAAAGTTTGCCACAAATTGAATTTAAAAATGTAAGTTTTTCATACAACGGAATTAAGGATGCAATTAAAAACTTTTCAATTGAAATTATGCCGGGTGAAACTGTTGGCATAATTGGTGGAACGGGTAGCGGTAAAAGTTCGCTTGTTAATTTACTTCCTAGGTTTTATGATGTTTCAAAAGGCGAAATTTTGATTGATGGGGTAAACATTAAAAATTACTCAATGGAAACTTTAAGAAATTTTGTTTCCATCGTACCGCAAAATCCAACACTTTTTAGTGGAACAATTGAAAGCAATTTAAAGTTTAGAAAAAAAGATGCAACAGATGAAGAACTAACAAAAGCACTTATTGTTTCGCAATCTTATGGTTTTGTTAATGAAAAGCCAAACGGCATAAAAACAAATGTGGAGCGTGGAGGACGAAACTTTTCCGGCGGTCAAAGGCAAAGGCTTACAATTGCACGTGCAATTGTGGGTGACCCAAAAATTTTGATACTCGATGATAGTTCATCAGCACTGGATTTTCAAACTGATTATGAGTTAAGGAAAGCCCTAAAAACCGCATTAAAAAACACAACCAAAATTTATGTTTCTCAACGCACAAACTCAATCAAGCAGGCGGATAAAATTATTGTGTTAGATAACGGAATTGTTTGTGGAATAGGAACCCATGACGAACTTTTAAATAATTGTGATATTTATAAAGAAATTTATGAAAGTCAAAATAAATAAAAATGATGGAAAGAATATGACACAATATAAATTCAAAACAATAAAATTATAAGAATTTTACAAAAAACATGCAAAAAGGAGGTTAAAAATGGATAAAAATAAGCAAAACAGCCAATTTTCTGTTGAAGAAAGTCCAGAGGTCAGCAAAGTAATATCAATTGCAAAAGGCAGAAAAAAATTTAATTTAAAGCAAATTTTTTCGCAAGCAAAAAAAGTTATTGGCTTTGGAAAACCTTTTCATATTTATTTATATCTATCGCTTATAGGCGTTTTTGTTAGCACATTTTTTGACCTTCTTGTGCCGGTTTACATAGGTAAATCCATAGATTGCATTATTGGTGAAGGTCTTGTTAATTTTGATATTTTATTGCCAAATATTTTGCTTCTTATTTTATTTGTTTGGCTAAGTGCAATTTTTACTTTTATGGCAAATTATTTTAGCAACATTTATTGTTTTAAAAGTAGCAGTGCAATGCGAAGAATAATATTTGAAAAGTTCAACACAGTGCCACTAAAATTTGTGGACGGCAATCAGCACGGAGATTTACTATCGAGAATGATTAACGACGTTGACCTTTTAACTGATGGATATTTGGAGGGGCTATCCAGTATTACAAATGGTTTTGTGACTATTGTTGGCACTTTAATTTTCATGCTAATTTTAAATATTCCACTTGCACTGGTTGTTATTTTTGTTTCGCCACTTAGTTTAATTATTTGTATGTATATTGCAAAAAAATCTTATAAATTATTTGCCGAGCAAGCACGAAGCGAAGGTGAAATTAGTGGGTTTTTAGAGGAATATATTTCAGGTGATAGATTAGTTCGTGCATTTAATTATGAGGATAAAGCTATTGAAAATTTTGAAAAAATCAATGAAAAATACTTTAAAGTCAGTGCAAAGGCAGACTTTTTCTCTAATTTATCAAATCCTACCACAAGATTTATTAATGGGCTAGTTTACATTATTGTTGCATTTACCGGTGCGCTGCTTGCACTTAAAGGCCAAGTAAGCGTTGGTTTAATATCAAGTTTTTTAAGTTATGCATCAACTTTTGGTCAGCCTTTCAACTTGCTTTCAAGTGAGATTAGCCAATTGCAGGCCGCTGTCGCTTCAACCGATAGGCTGTTTTACATTTTGGATTATCCTGATGAGCCAAGCGATGAGCAGAACAAAATTCTTGCCAGCGTTGAAGGCAACATTAAAATTGAAAATGTAGATTTCTCTTACAACCCAAAAACAAAATTAATACAAAATTTTTCTTTAGATGTAAGTAAAGGCGAAAAGATTGCAATTGTTGGTCCAACAGGCTGTGGAAAAACAACGCTAATAAATTTACTTATGCGGTTTTATGACATAAATAGTGGCGCAATATATATTGATGACAACAGCATAACAGAAATCACAAGAGATAGTTTGCGCAACAAATATGGTATGGTTTTGCAGGAAACTTGGATTTTTTCTGGAACTATAAAAGATAACATTGCTTATGGTAAACCTAATGCTACATTGGATGAAATTAAAGAAGCCGCAAAACTTGCAGGCTGTGATGAATTTATATCCAAACTAAAAGATGGATATGATACTGTAATTTCCGAGGGCGGACAGAACATATCACAAGGTCAAAAACAACTTTTGTGCATTGCAAGAGTAATGCTAATAAAACCACCAATGCTAATTTTGGATGAAGCGACAAGCAATATCGATACAAGAACAGAATTAAAAATTCAAGATGCTTTTGGTGTGCTTATGCAGGGCAGAACAACCTTTATTGTTGCACACAGGCTTTCTACAATTGAAAACGCCGACAAAATTTTAGTTATGAATAAGGGAAATATAATAGAGCAGGGCACACATAACGAGCTACTTGATAAACGTGGTTTTTATTATTATCTTTACAATAGTCAGTTTTCCGAAGTTTAATGTTTTTAATAAAAATTTAAGCAACACTGAAAACAAATTAAAATTTAAAAAAAATTGCCAGTTTTGGCAATTTTTTAATGTAAATATATGTTTAAATAATTTTTATTGTTTATTTTTTAATTCCTCTTGATATTGTTTAGAAACTTCTAATTGTTTCTTAAGCAGTTCAACATAGTATTTCTTTAGGTTATCATCTTTAATATAATTTTGATTTTTTTCAATCATTTTTTGCTCTCTTGCCGGGTCAAAAGTGTTCAAGTTATTTTGTTTTTTATAGTCTGCAACTTTTAAAACAATTTCCATTCTTTTTTCGAAACTTTCCGCAATAATTTTGTCTATAATATCAATTTCTTCCCTGTAAATTTCCAAATCTGTTTTCATATTTTCTCCTTACTTCATCAAAAGTGCACCAAGCGGGTAGCCAACAAGCAATGATATAATCATACTAATCAACATTAAAATTAGGCCAAACTTAAACACATCTTTTGTCGTTGCATAACCACTTGATGTTGTTATTGCAATGTGTGGCATACTTGGTGGCGTTGCAAATGCAAACGCACTAAGCATACCTATTATTGAAATTACTGCTGGCAAAACAAGCGTTGATGAAATGCCTAGAAGCAGTGTGTTTGCAACGGCAGAAACAAGTGTTGCTGTCACCATGTTAGATGAAAGGTTGGTTTGTATCAACGCCCAAGCAACAAATATAATAAGAAGTACAATTTGTGATGTTCCGCCAAGTGCAGATGAAAGATTTGTTTCAATGTAGGCTTTAAGTCCTATTGTGTTGTTTGTAAGTGCTGAGCCTAAGGTTAATGTGCCAGCACACATCATAAGGCTACTCCAAGGAATGCCGTTTTTAAAAGCGTCCTGAATAGTCACAAGTGGTTGCTTTTTTACTCTAATCATACACAAAAGTATTGTTCCCAAAATTGGTGGCATTGCTGTTTTACAACTGTTTACAAAATCGACTGCCATAAACGTGTAATTTGGAAAAATTATTAAAAATGCACTTAAAATTGTTAAAATAGGCACTAAAATTGCATAAATTAAGAAATTTTCTCTTAAATTTATTCTTTTTGTAAGTTTATAAATGCAAACTAATAATGTGCAAACTGATAATAAAATTAAGAA
>DMLH01000005.1 GCA_003453435.1 Clostridiales bacterium
AAAACTTCTCTCTTAACTTTTTCACCTTTTGCATCTACAGATTCTTTTGTGACCTTAACTGTATCTTCATAAGAATTGATTGCAAGAGTTAAAAGTTTTTCTGCATAACTTCTTACAGCTTTTGCTTTTTCAAGAGTTGTTTCAACTTTTCCAGTCCAAAGGAGTGTTGTTGCTTGATTTCTTAAAACTGCCAATCTTTCATCGGTAGGTCTTCCCAATTTTTTAATAGCTGCCATAATTCTTACTCCTCATCATTTCTAAGTCCTAGACCATAGCTCTCAAGTTTTGCAATAACTTCCTCAAGAGATTTAAGTCCAAGATTTCTTACTTTTAACATATCTTCTTTTGATCTTTTTGTTAAATCTTCAACAGTGTTAATACCTGCTCTTTTCAAACAATTAAAGCTACGAACAGAAAGTTCCATATCTTCAATGCTCATTTCAAGAACTTTTTGTTGTTTATCTTCTTCTCTTGTTTTAAGAACGCTAAGTTCTCTCATACTTTCAACAAGGTCAACAAAAAGTTGAGTGTGATCTTGAATGATTTTTGCGGCCAAACTAACAACTTCACGAGAAGAGAATGTTCCATTGGTTTCCACTTCAATGGTGAGTTTATCATAATCCATGCTTTGACCAACACGTGCATTTTCTACACTGTAATTAACTTTTTTAACAGGTGTGTAGATTGAATCGACTGCAATCCAACCAGCATCTGTCACTTTTGTTTTGTTTGTATCTGCAGAAACATAACCTCTGCCTCTGCCAACCATAATTTCCATTTCAAAACTTGCATCTTCCATCGTGCAAATATGCAAATCTGGATTCAAAATTTCAACTTCTGGGTTAGGTTCTATATCACTTGCCTTAACCTCACCTGCGGTATATTTTTTAATATACAAGGTTGTTGTAAAATTTGGGTCTAAACTAACTGTTTTAATTGCCAAACTTTTAATGTTAAGCACAATATCAATAACATCCTCTGTTACTCCTTTAATGGTAGAAAACTCGTGCTGAACACCATTAATTCTTATTGCTATAGCAGCAGCACCAGGAAGTGCAGAAAGAAGAGTTCTTCTTAGTGCATTACCAAGTGTTAAGCCATAACCTCTTTCAAGTGGTTCAACAACAAATTTAGCATACTTACCATTGTCGGTTTCTTCGCAAGTAATTCTTGGTTTTTCAATTTCCATCATATAAATAATTTACCTCCAAACCCAAATCATTATTTAGAATACAATTCTACAATTAATGTTTCTCTGATATTTGCATCAATGTCATCTCTTTGTGGCTTAGCAATAACTTCACCCTTAAGATTTGCAACATCTAATGTAAGCCATTTTGGGCAAACAACTTTCATTTCTTTTAAAGTTTTGAAAACTTCGTATTCTCTTTTACTTTCCTTAACTTCAATAACGTCACCAACTTTAACTTGGAATGATGGTATGTTTACAACATGACCATTAACTGTTATTAAACCATGATTAACGAATTGACGAGCTTGTGCTCTTGAAGCGCCAAGGCCAAGACGATAAACCACGTTGTCTAAACGTCTTTCAATAAGTGAAAGCATTTCTGTACCAGTAACATTTTTTGACTTTTGAGCTTTGTCATAATAGCTACGGAATTGTTTTTCAAGAAGACCATAAAGTCTTTTAACTTTTTGCTTCTCTCTAAGTTGAATACTATATTCACTTGGACGTTTCATTGATTTTTCATTTCCGTGAGCACCTGGAGCCGTTGGACGTCTTTCAAATGCGCATTTTTTTGTTAAACATCTGTCACCTTTGAGGAAAAGTTTGCAACCTTCTCTACGACAGAGACGACAATCTGCATCTATATACTTTGCCATTTATATCTTTCTCCTTTATATTCTTCTATGTTTTGGTGGTCTGCAACCATTGTGTGGAATTGGAGATACATCTTTAATAAGTGTAACTTCAAGTTCTGCAGTTTGAAGAGCTCTTATAGCTGCTTCTCTGCCATTACCTGGACCTTTAACATATACTTCTACTGATTTAATACCACGTTCTTTTGCAAGCTTTCCAGCAACTTCTGCTGCTTGTCCAGCCACAAAAGGTGTGCCCTTTCTTGAACCTTTAAATCCAAGTTTTCCAGCACTGCACCAACTTATTTCATTACCAGCATCATCGGTAATTGTGACAATGGTGTTGTGTTTTGTTGCTTGAACGTGAACAATACCTTTATCTGAACGGCTTGTCACTTTTCTCTTTTTTGTTGTTTTTTGTGTTGCCATAATTCACTCCTTAATTTTTCTTAGCACGCTTTTGAGCTATGCCTTTTACTGTATGAGCATTGCATCTGTCATGTTGACCTCTGCAAGGAAGGTGTTTTCTGTGTCTTATACCTCTATAGCATCCAATTTCTTCTAAAGTTTTTATACTCATAGCGATATCTCTTTTTAAGTCACCTTCTACAACAATTCCATTTTTGTCAATATATTCTCTTATTTTAGCTGCGTCTTCGTCAGACAAATCTTTTACTCTTGTGTCTGGATTAACGCCTGTTGCCTTGAGAATTTTTTGAGAAGTTTTAAGACCAATACCAAAAATGTATGTAAGTCCAATTTCAATTCTCTTATCTCTTGGCAAATCAATTCCTGCAATACGAGCCATTTTTCCTCCATTTTGTGCCTTGCACATCTTAATTATATTTTATTTTTATAAACAATTCAAGTAATATAAACAAATTATATCAGCCGCCTTGAATTATGCTTTAATATGTTCATATATAAAAGTGTGGAAACAACTTCCAAGAGAAATTAATCTTGTATATGAACATAGGATTTTTGAGACTAACCCTGTCTTTGATTGTGTTTTTTGTATTTGCTACAAATAACGTAAACTTTACCATTTCTTTTAATAACCTTACAAGCATTGCAAATAGGTTTTACTGATGGTCTAACTTTCATAATCTATCTCCTTTTTGGCTAATTTTTGTCACGCCAAACAATTCTTCCTTTTGTTAAATCATATGGGCTCATTTCAACGCGAACTTTGTCACCTATCATAACCCTTATGTTGTTTATTCTTAGTTTACCGGCTAAATAGCCCGTTATAACGTGACCATTTATAAGTTTTATTTTGATGTCATCTTTAAATATATCAGTGACAACTCCCTCAATTTCCAAACAATCTCCCTTTGGCATAAGTTCTCCTTTTAATTTATTTTGAATTTTTTAATTGCACTGTAAATTTCAGCATCAAACACTTTTTGATTGGTTTTGAATTTTTCAGCAATTTTTTCGCTTACTTCAAACATGTCATCAATGTGCTTAATGTTTTTTGTTTTTGGCTTATCAAGCGTTTTGCCATTGCCATCAACAAGTTGAACATTACGAGCAAAAATTCCTTTAACTATATAAATATTATCTTTGTCTCTGCCTTGATTAGACCTTACAAAAGAACCAATTTTAATCATTTTACTCCCCTACAAAGTCAAAATTTCAACGCCGTCATCGGTAATTGCAATTGTGTTTTCGTAATGAGCCGATGGCTTACCATCAACAGTTCTTGTAGTCCAATCGTCATCATCAATTTCAATTTCTTTTCTTCCCATGTTAATCATAGGTTCAACGGCTATAACAAGGCCACTTTCAATTTTTGGCCCAAAGCCCTTATGTCCATAGTTTGGAACTTGTGGGTCTTCATGCAAACGTCTACCAATCCCGTGGCCAACCATTTCTCTTACAACGGAATAGCCAAAACTTTCAGCATACTTTTGCACTCTCTCACCAATATCACCAATTCTATCGCCAACCTTGAGTTCCTTGATACCTTCAAAGAAACTTTGTTTTGTTACATCAATTAGTTTTTGTTTTTCAGCACTAATTTTTCCAACAGGAAAAGTTCTTGCTGCATCTCCATTAAAGCCGTGTATCATAGCCCCACAATCAATGCTGATTATTTGACCTTCTTTTAAAATGATATCGGCCCTTGGTATGCCGTGAACAACAACATCATCAATGCTTGCACATATCGATCCTGGAAAACCACCATAGTTTTTAAAGTTTGGTATTGCACCCTGACTTCTACAATAGTCCTCAGCAATTTTATCAAGTTCTAATGTGCTTATGCCTGGCTTAATATTTTTTTCTACTATATCAAGCATACCTTTCGTTATTCTACAAGCCTCTTTGATAAGTTCAATTTCTCTTTTAGTTTTTAGATAAATCATATTTTTTCTCTTTTAATCAATTTACAAATTTCTTTAAATACTAAATCTGTACTTTGTTCGCCATCAATTTTATGATAGCCTTTGTGGTTTTTAAAATATTCAATAATTGGATAGGTCTTTGACATATACTCATCAAATCTCTCTTCTGTGATATCCTTGCGGTCATCCTTTCTTTTAATAATTTCTCCTCCACAAACATCACACGTTTTACCGTTTGTTTGTGAAAGCAAAAATGATTTACCACATATGCCACATAAGCCTCTATCTAAAACCCTGTTAACAATAGACGTCTTAGATACATCAATTTCAAAAATATAGTCAATATGAACCATTTTTTCTAACTCTTTTGCTTGAAAAACAGTTCTTGGGAAACCATCAAACAAAATTTCTTTTTGAAAATTAGAATTGTCAAAATAACCAATTTCATTTAATTTGTTTTTAACCACTTCTATGATGAGTTCGTCTGAAACAAAATGCCCGTTATCTATTAGAGATTTAATCTCATTAGCAAGTTTATTTTGTTTAGACGAAATCTCACGAAGTAAATCACCCGTTGAAAGATGAATAAAACCAAATTTTTCTTTTAAAAGTTTTGCTTGAGTGCCCTTGCCACTTGCTGGCGGCCCTATCAAAATTATATTCATTATTTCAAAAAGCCCTTATAATTTTTCATTAACATTTGTGCTTGAAGTTGTTTATCAATTTCAAGTGCAACGCTAACAACGATTATCATTCCGGTAGCACTAAATGCTGATACAAGACCTGTGTCACCAATAGACTTAAATATAAGTGTTGGAACAATTGTTAAGAATGCAAGGAAACATGCTCCAAAGAACGTTATTCTCTTGTTAATTCTGTTCAAATATTCCGCTGTTGTTTTACCTGG
>DMLH01000091.1 GCA_003453435.1 Clostridiales bacterium
ACTGTTTATGGCATAACATTTGTGGTGTTGGCACCTGAAAACAGTATTGTTGATAGGTTAAAAGACAGTATTAAAAACTTTGATTCGGTTTTAGATTACAGACAAAAAACAGCACTTAGAACTGAGTTTGATAGAATTAGCCAAGTTAAAGAAAAAACTGGTTGCAAACTTGAAGGCATTTATGCAATAAACCCAATAACAAAGGCAAAAGTTCCAGTATATCTTGCTGACTTTGTGCTTAACAATTATGGCACAGGTGCTGTTATGGCTGTTCCTTGCCACGACCAAAGAGATTACGAGTTTGCACAAGAATTTAATATTCCAATGATTCAAGTTATTGAGGGTGATTGTTCTAAAAGTGCTGTTGAAAAATATGACTATTTAGCATTAAATTCAAAATTAATGAATTCAGCAGAGTTTTCTGGCATGCCAGTTAAAGAGGCAAAGGAAAAAATAACTCAAATGGTAGAAAAACTTGGTTATGGAGAGCGAAAAGTAAACTACAAAATGCAGGATTGGTCATTTAACAGGCAAAGATATTGGGGAGAGCCGTTTCCAATTGTGTTCTGCCCAAAGTGTGGAGTCGTTGCACTTAATGAAAAAGATTTGCCACTTGTACTCCCAGAAACAGATGATTATTTGCCAAATGCAAAGGGTGATAGTCCACTTTCAAAAATTGACAGTTTTGTTCACTGCAAATGCCCAAAATGTGGTGGCGATGCAAGAAGGGAAACAGACACAATGCCAAATTGGGCAGGTAGCAGTTGGTATTGGCTTAGATATATTGACCCACATAATGACAAAGCACTTGCGGACTATGAAAAACTTAAATATTGGGGCGAAGCAGATGTGTACTTGGGTGGAACAGAGCACATAACAAGACATGTTTTATATGCGTTTTTCTGGCAGAATTTCTTGTATGAAATTGGTGCAGTACCATCTCCTAATCCATTTAAAAGAAAACTGGGTAGTGGACTTATTTTGGATAGCGAAGGCAAAAAAATGAGCAAAAGTTCAGTTAATGGCGTTTCACCATTAGAGGTTATTGAAAAATATGGTGCAGATGCCACAAGACTTCACGTGCATTTCCTGGCAGGTTATGAAGATAATAGTATTTGGACATATAATGGCATTGATGGAATTGTAAACTTTTTGGACAGAGTTTGGAAATTGCAAGATATGATAAAAGGTGACGAGGTTTCAAAAGAACACGAAATTGAACTCAATGCACTTCTTAAAAAAGTTGAAGATGATTACGAAAATGTTAAACTTAACACAGCAATTTCTGCATTTATGATTTTTATCAAAAAAATTAGGGAAGACGGTTGGATAACAAAAGAGGAGTTTAAAGCCTTTTTGGTTGCACTCAATCCACTTGCACCTCACATTACCAGTGAACTTTATGAAATTATATTTAAAGGCGATATTTTAAGTGAGAGTTTTCCAGAGTATGATGCAAGCAAAACTGAGAAAGATGAAATTGAAATACCAGTTCAAGTTTGCGGAAAAGTTAAGGGCAGAGTTTTTGTTGCAAAAGGACTCTCTCAAACTGAAGTAATAGAAATTATTAAACAAACGGGAAAATTAAGCATTGATTTTGATAATCTTAAAAAAGTTATTTATGTACCTAACAAAATAATAAACTTTATAGTTTAAAAAAATAAAACTTGCAAATTATGTAATTTTAAATGCAAGTTTTTTTTGTATTATTAAAAATTATTACGTAAAATGATTGCACTAAATAAAGTGATATTAATCTTGAAAATCCACAGTTTTTGTATAACTTTCAATTGTTGGCGTATTGTCAACTTCTTCTGTTGTTTCGGCTTCAATATTTTTTTTGCTTATAATTTTGGGTAAAAGTTCCGCAATTTGCATTAGCCTTGGGTTATTTGAATTTTTAAGTATTTGTTTAAATAAAATGTTTTCACTTGTTTTAAGCGTGCCGGCATTTTTATTTTTTGATAGCAACATTGGCAGTATGGAAAGCAATAAATTGTCATTTCCTAAATTTTCCTTTGGCAAATTTATGTTTTTGTTTTCTCCTAGCATATTTGTAAGCGAACTTAAAATATTAGCATTACTAGAAGTGCCAGTGTTTGATGTGTCGGCTTTATGTAATTCATCGAATTTATTTTTTGTATTCTCTTTATTACTAAAATTTTGAGTATCTACACTATATATGTTTTGATAGTTATTTTCCATCCTATCCAGAATTTCTTTAATTGTTGGCTTAGCACTATTTTGTTTTTTTAATTCAAAATTATTTGTTGCGTTCACTCCATTTATTTTAACCATTAAAACCTCTGTATCAATATAATATATGACAGCATATAATAAATTAGTTAAAGGGTAGAAATATGAATTTTAATGATTTTTGTGATGATACTAAGAATTTAGACAAAGAAAGCCAAGTTAATAAATTTGATAAGTTTAATGAAAATTTGCATAAAAATGAGCAAAAAGCAGTAAAAAATAACAATTTGAAAGCTGATTTTAATTATTTTTCAAATAATTCTACGAATAGCAGTAAAGAAAATTTTTCTAAATTTAACGAAGAAGATATAAAAGAAAAGATAAGTAAATATCAAAATATGAGCCAAAGTGAACTTATGAGTGAACTTTTAAAAGAAAGTGCAAAGCAAAAACAGAAGGGCAATTTGGACGATAAAAAATTAAATGAAATTAAGGAGTCGATGTCTAATTTTATGACGCCGGAGCAGGTATCAAAGCTTAATGAACTTATTAAGATGCTGAGGTGATATGATAAATAAAATTGATAATAATTTGTATAATATTGTTAAATCTTTGGATAACCAAAATGATTCAGTTGAGTGTCTTGTTTATGCCAACAATTATTTATATGCAAAAAATTATTTGAACGGATTATATAAAGAGGTTTATGAGTATCCATTTATTTCGGCTTTTGGAATTAAAACAAATTTAAACAACATTACCAAAATTGCTGGCCTTAGGCAGGTTAAATATATTTCAAGTGTTGCAAAAGTTTTTACTCAAATGGATATTGCAAAAAAGGTACATAATTTTGATAATGATATTGCAAAACTGACAGGAAGAGGAGTAAATGTTGCCATTATTGATACTGGGATTGCTGAACATTTAGACTTCTGCTCCTTTAAAAATAGAATCCTGCATTTTGAGGATTTTGTGAACCACAAAAAAGCACCTTATGATGATAACGGCCATGGTACATTTGTGGCGGGTGTTTTAGCAGGTAATGGTTTTGTTAGTGGTAAAAAGTTCAGTGGAATTGCACCTGCAGTTAATATCATTATGTGCAAGGCATTAGATGAAAAGGGTGAAACGGGCTCACTTACAATTTTAAAAGCAATGCAATGGATTTATGAAAATAAACAAAAGTATAATATAAAAGTTGTATGCATGAGTTTAGGCAGTCAGCCACTAGAAAGTGGCGACCCACTTATGCAAGGAGCGGAGGCATTGTGGAATGCTGGAATTGTTGTTGTGGCTGCTGCGGGTAATAGTGGGCCGGAATATAGAACAATTAAAAGTCCCGGTGCTAGTGCAAGAATTATAACTGTTGGCGCATTGGATGATGGAAGAAATAGAACCCAAAGTAGCAGTGCAAAATCTAATTATACTGTTGCAAAATTTTCAAGTCGTGGGCCCTCACATAACTTTTATAAACCAGATTGTCTGGCTAGCGGTGTTGATATTGTTTGTACATCTATTGGAGATGATATTTACACCAAAATGAGTGGCACAAGTGTGTCAACACCAATTGTTGCCGGCAGTTGTGCATTGCTACTTGAAAAAAATCCAAACCTAACACCAATTCAAGTTAAAAGTAAAATTTTAAACTCTTGTGATTTAATTAATGGCGACAGAAATGCTGAAGGTTTTGGTGTTTTAAATTTGAAAAAATTATTAAGTTAAAATTTATAATTTTAATAAATTAAGTAAAAAAAACTATAAAAATGCATAAAAAATCACTAAAAAATAGTGATTTTCTTTAATTTTTTTTGAAATATTTATTAAAACTAAAATTACAAATACTGATTATCGTTTGGTTTTTTATTGTATCTAACATTGTAATAAGAGTATAAAGCAAGTGTTCCTGTAATTGATGAGAAAATTAAGTAATAGATGTTATATCTTAAAACAAAACTTGCAAACAACATAAAAACTGAAACCAGTGCATAACTTTTAGTTCTGGATTTATTAAGTGCAAATTCCAAAAATTGTTGAAATGTTTTTTTACTTTTAAATTCTGTTTCAATGTTTGGTATATCAAATTGAAGCGGTTTAAAAATATTTTCATAAGCTTCAATTTCTGTTAAAATTATAACTTTTTTGTTTGCAATCATTTTGGCAAAATCATAGCAAGACTCATTCGCGTTTTTGCATGTAATAATAATTGTTTTTGGAGATGTATCCTTAACTTTTAAATAAGTTTCCAAAACATCCTTATCGGTTATTGTTTGGCTTGTGTAAATTGGTTTTAAAATTTTATCGTTAACCAGTAAATAGTCACTTTTTATTTTTGTGTTATATTTCACGTTAAATTTTTCATAAAACGCTTTTAAAATTTCCTGTTTTGTTGAAAGTAAAAAATTTGATGAAATGCTTTTAGCGTTTTTAATTTCTTGTTTGCTAAAACTTTTTTTCTCAGTTTTTTTGTTATTTAGGATATAAAATATTGATGATATAAAAAAAGTTATAATTGCGCTTATTAAAAGTGTTAGAAAAACATCATGTAAAAAATATCTTGTCCAAACAAAGCAAATAAAAAACAATAAGATTATACCAAATAAAAAATCAAATATCTTACTAATTCTTAAAATTTTCATACAATAATGTTTGACATAAAAACTTAATTTATGCTGGTAAAAATATATTTATTGCCAAGGTTTAATTGATTATAATTTAAAAAAGTTATATAATAAAAATATGGACATTGTAGAACTTATTAACAAAAAGAAATTTGGCAAAAGATTAACTAAAGATGAGTTAAGTTTTTTCGTAAGTGAAATATGTTCAAAAAATATAAGTGAAGCGCAAATTGGTAGCATGCTTATGGCAATGTTTTTAAAAGGCTTAGATTTTGATGAAACTTATAATTTAACTATTGAAATGGCACGCAGTGGAAAAATTTTAAATTTAGATGACATTGGTCTTTGTTTTGACAAGCATAGCACAGGTGGTGTTAGTGATACAACCACTCTTGTTGTTGTGCCAATACTTGCAAGCCTTGGCGTTAAAGTTGCAAAAATGAGTGGCAGAAGTTTGGGCTGGACTGGTGGAACTGCTGACAAAATGGAAGTTTTTAAAGGTTATAAAACAGAAATATCTGCTGATGAATTTAAAAAATTAATAAAGCAAAATAGTGCAAGTATAATAACTCAAACTATGGATTTTGCGTTTGCTGATAGAATTTTATACGAATTAAGAAGTAAAACCGGAACTGTTGATAGTATGCCTCTTATTGCAAGCAGTATAATGAGTAAAAAAATTGCTTGTGGGGCAAAAGTTATTGTTTTGGATGTGAAATACGGAAATGGCGCATTTATGAAAACTTTAAAAGATGCAAAGAAACTTGCCAAAACCATGGTTGAAATAGGCAAAAAGGCCGGGTTAAAAGTTTGTGCAATAATTAGTAATATGAGGCAACCTTTAACAAAATATATAGGCAATAACTTAGAAGTTTATTCAGCATTGCAGGTTTTAAACGGTGAGCAAAACAAACTTTATGATATATCTGTTGCAATTTGTGAAAAAGCATTAATGTTAATAGATAAAAATATAAGCAAAAATGACGCAAGAGTAAAAATTTTAAATGCGATAAAATCCGGTGAAGCAAAAACAAAATTAATAGATATTGTTTCATCGCAAGGTGGCGCAACGGAATGCATTATAAATAATGATTTATTATTACCAAAAAATAATACGATTGAAATTTTTAGTTCAAGCAGTGGATACGTTTATGAAGTAGATACTGCAAAACTTGGTTATTTAGTTCATGACATGCAAAAGGTTTGTGGCAAAATTATTAGGCAGGATGATGTTGGGATAATTTTGAGCAAATCACTGGGAGATAAAGTTAAAAAAGGTGAACTACTTCTTACTGCATATTATAATGAATTGGATGATTTGAAAAACATAGAATTGCAACTAAATTCAATTTATAAAATAGGAAGAAAACCTATTGCAAAAAAATTAATTGAGTGCGTAATAAATTAACGAGGTAAAATGGAAAATGGAAGTAATTTGTGAAAATTTGGATGACACAAAAAAACTTGCAACTAGTTTTGCAAAAATTTTGAATGGCGGTGAAGTGATTACTTTGACGGGAGATTTAGGCGCTGGCAAAACCACTTTCACACAAAGTTTGGCAAAAGCTATTGGTGTGCGCGAGCCAGTCACAAGTCCAACGTTTACATTAATGAATCAATATAATGGTAAAAAATTAAAATTGTATCATTTTGATATGTATAGAATTGAAAATATTGATGAAATTTTGGAAGTTGGTTTGACGGAATTCTTTGGAAATAAAGATGCTGTTTGCGTAATAGAATGGGCGGAAAACATACAAAAACTTTTGCCTAAAAATTTGATAAAAATTAAAATAAATAAATTGGGTGAGTTGAAAAGAGAGTTTATTTTTGAAAATGTAAATTTTAAAAATTAATGAAATAAAACAATTAAAGTTGCAAAAAATAAGCAATATTTTAATAATTTGAAGTAAAAAAGTTAATATTTTTGAAATTTTATGATAGCTTAATATTAATACACTAAATTTATAATTATATTATTCAGGGGAAAAAATGAGAGTTTTAGCTATAAATACTAGTAATGCTTTTGGCGAAATTGCTTTGAAGACCGAGCAAGAATATAAAAAAATAAAAATTGATAATCCTTATAGTGAAAATATTATGACGGCACTACAAAATCTTTTAGAAGATAGCAATGTCTCAGTGGTTGATATCGATGCAATTGGCGTTGTGACAGGGCCGGGCTCTTTTACAGGCATTAGAATTGGCATGGCAACTGCAAAAGGCATTTTGTGTGGTACTTTGAAAAAATGCGTGTCAATCAACTCATTTGAGATATTGTCATATAATATAAAAGATAACAATTTTATTGTTTTGCTTGATAGCGGAAATGATGATTGTTATTATGCTATTTTTAAAGATAAAGACATTGCTGAAATGGGTTTTGAGAAAGTTGAAAACATAATTACTTTTGCCTCCAAAAATAATGAAAAAGTTTATTATTCTTCCTTAGAAAGAGATAAATTTATGGAATTTGATTATTTGGACGAAGTTAAGATTGATGAAAAATCTCTTATTGAGCTTTGCTACAATAAGGCACAAAACAACGAGTTTACATCTCTTGAAAAATTAAGTCCTATTTACATAAAACTTAGTCAGGCAGAGATTGGCTTAGAAAAAAAGATTAATGAAGGTTTGAGTTTTAGAGAGGCAAGTTTTACGGATGCTGAGGCATTGTCAATTATAGACGAGCAGTGTTTTAGCGAAGGAAGTGAAAGGTACTCTAAAAAAAGTTTTGAGGGTGAACTTAAGGAATTAAGCAAACATTATATTGTGGCATTATATAATAATCTTGTTATTGGATATATTGGCCTACAAAAACTTGGTGATGAATTAAATCTTCTCAAAATTGCTGTACTTCCACAATATCAAAAACTCGGCATTGGGTTTAAACTTATGCAACTAGGCTTTGATTATAAAACTAAAAGCAACCTAACTACATATTTTTTAGAAGTTAAGGAAAATAATATTAAAGCAATAAAATTGTATCAAAAATTTGGTTTCAAAACCGAGTCTAAACGTGAAAAGTATTATGATGATGGTGAAACGGCACTAGTTATGGTTTGCAGATAAAAAATTTGGTTTTATTATGTTATATAAAATATAAAAATAAGGGGCTTTATGAAAAAAACATTAAACGGGCTAAACATTACTTATAGATATCATAAAGGTGACAATGGAAAAAATGTTTTACTTTTGCACGGGTGGGGTGGAAGTTTAAACAGTTTTAAACACTTAGAGAATTATTTAATTGCTAACAAATTTTCGGTAATTAGTCTAGATTTTCCTGGTTTTGGTGGCAGTGATTT
>DMLH01000048.1 GCA_003453435.1 Clostridiales bacterium
GAAATTCTTACAAAACAAGTTGAAGACCTTAAAGCAGATATTGCTGAACTTGATGCTAGAATTGCAAAAGCACAAAGTGGTGATGCTGAATAATACAAACAAAAGTCATACGAAAGTATGGCTTTTTTTATCGATTAAACTAAATTTCTTAAATTTAATATACGCTAAAATAAATAATTGATATCTTAATACTAGTTATAGTACCATATATTAAACATAAAAAATTGCTCACTCGAGCAATTTTTTAAAATATAATTTCTTCTTTTTCTTTATCTTCATTTAAATATGGGAAAACAGTTGTAACTAATTGTTTTTCAATATCTTTTAGATCACCTTTTGCTTGATATGCTGCAACGGAAGCACCACCACCGCCACCTAGTTTTTTTGCAATTTCGCCAACATTTACATTACCTTTACTTCGCAAACTAATGTGAATTTTATTTTGTTCGGATTCAATTAAAATAGCACTTACTTCGGCTTCTCCAATACTTATTCCATTATCTACTATACCTAATGTGTCATCAAATGTAGCATTGGTTTCCTCAAAAGCTTTATATGGTATTTTCATTGTAATCAATTTTGCATTTTTATAAAGTTTTAAATATGAAAGAGCAGTTGTAAGGAGTTTTATTTTCCCGAGTGAATTATTTTTGAAATAATGTTTTTTAATTGCATTATTATCAAACTTAAATTTGGTTAAATCAGCTGCTGCTTGATATGTAAGGTTTGTTGTTGAAAACGTTGAAAAACAGTGAGTATCCGTAATAATGCCTTGGTATAATTGTTTTGCTATTGTGGAATTTAATTTCAATCCAAGTCCTTTTGTCATATAATATACAAGTTCGCAAGTACTTGAACTAATTGGTGAAACTATATTGGTATCTCCAAATTTGTTATTTGTCTCATGGTGGTCAACATTGATTACAGTTGGAATATCTTTTATAATCTCTTCACATTTACCAATTCTGTTTAATGTTGGACAGTCCAAAACTATTGCCAAATCATAATTATTATAAGGTTTAGGATTTATTACTTCATCTTTCAAAATTTGATCGTAAAGTTGACCAATTGGACCATCATTAAACACATCAACAAATTTGTTTTCAAAGTTGAATTTAATAATATTTTTTAAAGCAAAAGAACTGCAAAGTGCATCGGCATCTGGTGATATGTGTGAAAAAATTGCAATTTTTTTAGCACTTTTAATTTTATCTAAAAAACTATCCATTTTTGCCTCCTATGAATATTATATCAATTGCCTGGAGTTTTGTCAATACACAAATTTTCCAATAATAACTTTATAATAAATAAAATTAGGGCTTGATAAAATAAAAATAATATGATAAAATAATAATATGAGACACGGTAACAAGTTTGGGAATAAGATTGAAAAAAAGTATAAAACGGGCATTGCATTTGGTGGTGGTGGCACAAAGGGTTTTGCTCATTTAGGTGTTTTAAAAGCCTTTGAAGAAAATGATATTTCTTTTGACGAGGTGGCTGGAACCAGTGTGGGGAGCCTCGTTGGAAGTTTTTATGCTTATGGTTTAACTAGTGATGAAATGTATAAAATAGCAAAGAAGTTAAAAGTTAGTGACATAAAAAACAGTAAAATGTTTTTTGTGCCTAGCAAAACACAAGGAATTGAAGATCTAGTAAAAAACACTATTGGCGACGCACATTTTGAAGACATGAAAAAACCTTTAACAGTTGTGGCTGTTGATTTAATTACGGCAAAAGAGGTTCATTTAACAAAGGGCAGTGTTGCAAAGGCAGTTGCTGGTAGTTGTGCCGTTCCAAGTGTTTTTAATCCGGTTGAATTTGGTGAATATAGGCTTGCTGATGGCGGACTTCAAAATACAATTCCTGCTGACGTTTTAAGAAGCAATGGTTGCAAGTACGTTATCAGTATTGACTGTAACCCAACGCGTTGCTACGGAACAACAAGTACAAAACTGATAGACACAATTTTTGCCTCAATTAGAATTATGATGAAAAGCAATGCTATTAAGGGTAAAATGTATAGCGATATTTGCATTGAAGTTGATACCAGCAAGTTTAAAAGCACAAGTTTGGAAGGTGCTGAGGAAATGTATAAAGCGGGCTATGAAGCCGGTTTAAAAGCAGTTCCTAAAATAAAAGAACTATTTGCTAGAGATGAAAAGAAAGGTTTTTCTTTATTGAGATTATTTAGAAAAAACAAAAAAAAAGTTTTAAAAGAGCAACAGGATAATATGATTAAAGAGTAAACATATTAACGAATAGGAACATATATACAAAAGATAATATGAGTGAAAAATCGAAAAAAAATGATAATAGATTAGATAGTTTAGTTCAATTATCTAAAGAATATAACAAAAGTGTTAAAAATAATAACAGCAAAAACAAACCCAAAAGTACTAGCACAAAGAAAAAAAGCACAAAAAGTAAAACTATGCCAATAAAATTTACGCCTGTTAGATTGATTGTGTTTTTAATTATTGTTGCAATAACGCTAGGTGCTGGGTTTGTTTTTAAAGGCCCCATTGAAAAATTGCTTAATCCCAACCAAAATTCAATAGCGAATGCAGAGGCAAAAGTTATTGATGATAACGGATTAAGCATTCATTTTATTGATGTTGGTCAAGGCGATGCAATTGCAATAAAGTTTCCGGGCAACCAGACTATGCTTGTGGATGCCGGAACAAGCCAAAGTGCAAATGGCTTGGTTGATTATTTAAAAAACGATTTTTTTAAAAATGAAAAAATTGTTTTTGATTATCTACTTTTAACACATAGTGATGCAGATCACTGCGGTGGCATGGTTGAAATTTGTAAAGAATTTGTTATAAACGTTATTTATAGACCGCGTATGTACTCTAAATATACTAAAAACGGCACTGTTGTATTTGATGAAACTATTGATAAAGGCACAAATATTAATATTTGTGAAACCGCAACTTATTACAGAACAATTAATGCCTTTAATAACGAAATAGGTTCCAATGGTCAAAAAGCAAAAATTGTTATGACGGATTTATTGACTGTAAACACAACAGATAAAATTGAGGGCGAAGGCTATAGCATTGATTTTTATGCACCGACACAAAACTATATAACAGATAGTGCGGGAACTGTCGCAAATGATTTTTCACCAATTATGGTGCTTAACTATAACGGAAAGAAAATTATGTTAACAGGCGATGCATCAACCACAAGTGAAAGCAATGCAATGTCCCGTGCAGAACTGCCAGAGGTAGATTTATTAAAAGTGGGGCATCATGGCAGTAAAACCAGTTCAGGTCAAGATTTTTTAAACAAGATAAAGCCAAAATATGCAGTAATAAGTGTGGGCGTAGGTAACACATACAAACATCCAACGGATGAGGCTTTGAACAGACTACTTAGTGTTGGCTCCTTAATTTATAGAACGGACTTAAATGGTACAATAATTGCCAACATAACAAGTAGTGAAAGTGCAGAGTTAAACTTGTTTGCAAATGGAAAACCAACAGGTGTTTATATTCACATTGAATATTTAATTTCTGGAATTATTGTGCTAGTGGCGACTATTTGTTTTAGCAAAAAAATTAAAATTTAATACGTTTCTTTTAAGTATTAAACAATTTAAAATTTCAAAAATGGTGTTTTTTACCATTTTTTTGTATTTTTAGCAATAAATTTTATTAAATGATACAATCATATAATACTGAGTGGTTTATTTGGTTGATTTAATGTATATTTTTTGTTAATATTAAAATAGGTAATATTGTGAAAAATAATTTAGTTGTAGTTTCATTAAGTAATAATTATTCAAGGCAAGTTGGAAAAGAACTGGCTAACTTTTTTGAAATGTTTTATGTTGATTTAAATGATATTTTAGAATATAACTTGATAAATAATAAAATGCTGGAAACTGCCGGAAAAGAGTATTTTGACAAAGAAAGAAAAAAAATTATTAACAGTGTTACAAATTATGAAAACTCGCTTGTTGTTGCTGACATAGAACTTCTATTATTAAACAATAACTTTGTTTATTTTAAAAACAATTTTTTAGTAATATACTTATATTGTAAAGAACCTGAACTTGCAAATTATGAAACATCATTTAAAAGTGGCAGGAATTTGTATGCTTTCAAAGAAGAGGATGAAATTGTAAGGAAATTTGCAGATGTGGTTGTAGATGTTGATTTTAAAACAGGAAACCTATGTGAATCAATAAAAAATGCAATTATAAAATATGCGGAGGAAATGAATGAAAATTGATGATATATGCGTAAACGAACTTAGAGTGTTATCAAATGAAATGATAACAAATGCCAAATCGGGCCACCCGGGCATTGCACTTGGTGCCGCACCAATTATATATAGTTTATACGCCAATGTTTTAAATGCTAGCTGTAAAAACGAAAAGTTTTTTAACCGTGATAGGTTTGTGTTAAGTGCCGGCCATGGCAGTTCTGTTTTGTATGCTACACTGCATGCAATGGGATATAATATAACAAATAATGATTTAAAAGAATTTAGAAAGATTGGCTCAAAAACACCGGGTCATCCTGAAGTGGGAGTTACCGAGGGTATTGATGCAAGCACGGGTCCATTGGGGCAAGGCGTGAGCAATGCTGTTGGCATGGCAATTGCCGAAAAGCATTTTGAGGCCGTATTTAACAAAAAGAACTGCAAACTTTTTGACAGCAAAGTGTTTTGTATGGTTGGTGATGGCTGTTTAATGGAAGGTATAAGTTATGAGGCATTAAGTTTGGTTGGAAATTTAAATTTAAATAACTTTGTGCTGATATATGACTGCAACAAAATAACAATAGAAGGCAAAATTGATTTAACGTTTAGTGATGATATTGATTTAAGGTTTAGGGCAATTGGATTTGAAGTTTTTAAAGTTGAAGATGGCAACAGCATTAGCGAAATAACTAAAGTATTGTTAAAGGCAAAAAAATCAAAAAAACCAAGTATCGTTATAGTGCCAACCACAATTGGATATGGCACTGAACTTGAGGGAAATCAAAAAATTCACGGCTCACCACTAACGGATGAAATGCTCGAAAAATTAAAGCAGAAATTAAATGTTACTAAACCCAGTTTTGAATTTAGCGAAAAAGTTTTAGAACATTTTAAAGTTAAAATTAAGGATGCCGAGGAAAGACTGAACTCAAAAGATAAGTTGAGTGAATATAAAAAATTGTATCCTAATGAATACAAATTGTTTAGGCAATTATTTGAAAAAAATAACTTTGAAAAAGAAATTGAAAAAGTTAAAACAATTAGTGTAAATGGCAAAACAACAAGGGAAATAAATTTTGAAGTTTTAAATAAATTTGCTGAATTTTTGCCAAGTTTGTTTGGTGGCAGTGCAGACGTTGCAACTAGCACACAAGCATATGTTAAAAGTGACAATTCGTTTTCAAAAACTTGTTATAGTTCTAAGTTTATGCATTACGGTGTAAGGGAGCATGCAATGGCAGGCATATCAAACGGGTTGGCTCTTTTTGGAGGATTGCTACCTTATCAAAGTTGTTTTTTAGCTTTTTATGACTATTTAAAACCTGCACTAAGAATGAGCGCTTTGCAAAATTTAAGGGTGTTATCCATCTTTTCGCACGACTGTTTAACAGCCGGTCAAGACGGCCCAACACATCAACCAATTGAGCAATTGCCAAGTTTAAGGATGATACCCAACACTATTGTTAGCAGACCTTATAATAGCGCTGAAATAATTGCAACATACATTTGGCTTTTGCAAAACAATAAACCAGTGTGCATGCTTGTGTCAAAAGATAAAATGGATATACAAGAAAGTGAAGTTGCCGATGCCTTAATGGGAGGATATATCATTAAGGAAAATAAGGATGCACAAATTACAATTGTTGCAACGGGTTGTGATGTAGACAGGTGTTTAAAAGCAGAGGGAATATTGCAGAAATATGGCATTTGCGCAAGGTTTGTAAGCATGCCATGCATATCTATTTTTGAGATGCAACCTAAGGCATACAGAAAACAAGTTTTAAAAGATTTGCCAACGGTGTTTGTAGAAGCCAGCGCTGAGAATATTTGGTACAAATTTGCAAAGGAAGATGATTTGATACTAAATATCAATAAGTTTGGTAAAAGTGGCAGTCCAGATGAGGTTTTAAAACATTTTGGCCTAGATACAAATGGCATTGTTAAAAAAATTCTAAGCTGGATTAAAAGTTTAAATTAAAAAATTATAATTTTTTGTATATATTTTTTATTATTGCATAAAGTAAATATGTATTTATCGCACGAACATAAATCATATGTTGATGGAATTTGTAAAAGTTTCTAAATATTGTGATAAATACTCAGCGAAAAACCTGTGCTGGTAAGTTAACCGTCACAGGTTTTTTCGTGGCTAAAATATTTAGTCAAATAACAAAAATTATTTTTTCAAAACTCTTTACAATTTGGTTTTATTGTGTTATTATATTGTCGTTCCCAATTCGCAGGGATAGGGCGTCTCCGTCCGTCAACTTTGTTTTGGGTGAAATTTTAAAAAGGAGAATTTGAAAATGGCAAAAATTGACACAATCAAAGCTTTTGAAAGAAGTGAAGGTGACACAGGTAGTGTTGAAGTTCAAGTTGCACTCTTAACAGACAGAATTAAACATTTAACAGAGCATTTAAAAGAGCACAAACAAGATGAGCACAGCCGTCATGGTCTTTACAAAATGGTTGGTAAAAGAGCAAAACTTTTAAAGTATCTTGAAAGAAAAGATATTGAGAGATACCGTGCTCTTAAAGCAAAATTAGGTTTAAGATAGAATTAAGCAAGGCAACACGCCTTGTTTTTTGTTTGTTAAATCAATACAAAAAAGCAAATAGGTATTGACATTAAATATTATGCATGTTATAATCTTTGCAGTTAAGGTTGAGGAGGAATTCTTAATGAGCGGAGAAGGTGTTATAATAAACTTGCCAGTTGCTAATGTATTTTATTTGCAAAGTGAAGGCAAATTTGAAATCTATATTGCAAACAAAGATTTTACAAAAGCTAGAACTATTGATGAATTTTTGCATTGTAGTGGCGAACACCAAGTTGTTTTTGGAAGAGCAAGAACACATTTATATTTGGTAGGTGAGGGAAAAGACGCTTATACATGTTTGAAAAATGGCAAAGAACTAATAAGAGCAGATAAAATGTATAATGAATTTTACTACAATGAAAAAGATGAAAAACTGGATGGTGCCTTGATAAAGACAATTGGCGACTTGATTAAATTTAGTAACTTTTTGAGAAACAAGTTTACTTCTGAAAAAGAAATAAATTCTTATTTAAACTTTTAATCATTAAAAATATGCAGGGATGCATATTTTTTTGTGCATTTAAAACACTGCAAAAGAATTTTTGTATTTTTTTATAATTTTATAAAATCATTTTTCTTTTTTTGCATTTTATTATATAATATCAATGTTTAATAAAAAGAAGGAAGGAAAGAAAAGAAAATGGAATTAGGAAAGACATTCCACATTACAGTCGGTGGGCGAGATTTTACCATCGAAACAGGTAAGTATTGTGGACAAGCCAACGGACATTGCATTGTGTCTTGTGGCGAAACAAGTGTTATGGTTAATACAACCATGGCAAAACAACCAAGACCGGGTATGGACTTCTTCCCACTTGGCGTAGATTATGAAGAAAAAATGTATGCAGTAGGACGTATTCCTGGTGGATACAAAAGAAGAGAAGGTAGACCAAGTGATAAGGCAATTATCACAAGTAGACTTATTGATAGACCAATAAGACCACTTTTTGAAAAGGGATTTTACAACGATGTTGCAGTTGTTGCAACACCACTATCAGTAGAGCCTGATGTTTCACCAGAAGTTCTTGCTATGATGGGTAGTTCTATTGCTTTATCAATTAGTGATATACCTTTTGCAGGACCAACAGGAAGCGTTCAAGTTGCTTTTGTTGACGGCAAATATATCATCAACCCAACAGTTGAAGAAAGAGAAAAAAGTTTAATCAACTTGATGCTTGCAGGCACAGAAGAAGCCATACTCATGGTTGAGGCTGGCGCAAAAGAAGTTAGCGAAGAAGAAATGCTTCAAGCAATTTTGTTTGGTCACGAAGAAATTAAAAAGATTTGCAAAGAAATAAAGAAAATACAAAAAGCAGTTGGCAAAAAGAAAGCAGATGTTGAAGTTTATCACGTTGACGCAAAAGTTGACAAAGATGTTAGAAAATATGCCGACAAACTTATGGACAAAGTTCTTGAAGAATTCGACCGCCACAAAAGAGATGCAAAAGAAGAGGAAATGAACGAAAAAGTTTTCAAACATTTTGCAGACATTTTGGAAGAACATCAAAAAGATATTGTAAATTCACTTTATAACCTTAAAAAAGAAAAGGTAAGAGCAAAAATTACAGAAAAAGGCATTAGACCAGACGGCAGAGGAACTCACGAAGTTCGTCCAATTTGGTGTGAAACAAGCCTTCTTCCAAGAGTTCACGGAAGTGCAGTATTCACTCGTGGTGAAACTCAAGTTTTAACAACTTGTACACTTGGAACTATTAGTGATATGCAAGAAATTGAAGGACTTCATGAAAAAGATGAAGTTAAAAGGTATATGCATCAATATAATATGCCACCTTACACAACAGGTGAGGCAAGGCCATTAAAATCACCTGGCAGACGTGAAATTGGTCACGGTACACTTGCAGAAAGAGCACTTGAAGCAGTTATACCTAGTTATGAGGAATTCCCATATTGCATAAGAACTGTTAGTGATGTTTTGTCAAGTAATGGTTCAACAAGCCAAGCAAGTGTTTGTGGCAGTACACTTTCACTTATGGA
>DMLH01000026.1 GCA_003453435.1 Clostridiales bacterium
TCACCATTTTCAAATGCATTTAGCAAAATATCCTGGTTTCCATAACTGTTAGTTTTTTCTATTCCATAATTAACAAAATAATCACAGTTAGTACATACATTAAATTTAACACCAGTATTAAGTTCGTTTAACGTTTTATATGCTTCTTTAATACCACTTAAAACAATTTTAAAATCTTTTTCATCAGTATCTTTTTTTACAACATTCCAAAAATCTTCAGTGAACACAACTTTATGTTCGCCGGCACGTAAATGAACGCCAGGGGTTAATAAATTTAAATTTTTACCATTTTTTATGGCATTATATGTATTAACACCTGTGCACACAAAAAGTGGAGCTACAAGAACTGCAGATGTGCTTAAAAGTTTTTTATATAATTTTTTCGCGCTTATCATATTCTCATTCTAACATATTATAAAATAATAGTCAATATCCTTTTTAATTTTTGCTCATTTTTAAGTTTTATGAAAACATTTTAAATTTTATTTTGCATGTAAATAAGTATCATAATGCATTAATACACCAAAATAAAGTAGCGTATTGTTTATATTCACATACGCTACAATTATTTTAATTTTTAAATATTACATTTCCAATTCATCATCACATTCAGATTTATAAGAACTAAAATATTTAGAATTTGTTAATGCTTCATTGTGTTTATACTTTGATTCTGCCCCATAATACCTTACATTGTAAGCATCAATTAACTTTTTATCTAAAACACCTAAATCTTTATGATTAAAATCTATACATGGATACATAACAGAATCAATAAAGTCATTATGATTAAAACCCATGGCATGCATTGCTTCATGTAGTGCTAATGAATATGCTACCGTATTTTTAGGCGGAACGTTCATATAATCAATTTCTTCAGTTCCATCATCCCAATATGTAAACAATGAATCTTTGCAAAAAGAAATTACGCAATTTACATTTTCGCCACTTATTGGCAAAGTAATACTTTTGCATAAACCTACAGCCACTCCATTTGTACTGCTTTTTAAATATCCATTAGAAGCTTTTAAAATGATATCATGTTGATTTATATCATCAACTTTTTCAAAACCATAATCAACAAAATAATCGCAATTTGTACAAACTTTAAAGTTTATTCCACTATTTAATTCATTAAGCGTATTAAATGCTTCATTGATGCCATTAATAGCCATTTTAAAATTATATTCTTCTGTATCTTTTTTTACAACATCCCAAAATTGCTCAGTAAACACAACTTTATGCTCACCCGCGCGCAAATGGTTGCCGGGAAAAATTTGATTGAGTCCTCTGCCTTTATATGCATTGTTGCAATAATTAGCAGTTCCGCAAACAAAAATTGGTGATGCAATAAGCGCTGTTTTAAGCAATGCTTTTTTAATTAAACCCTTTTTTTTATCCATACTTAAATTATAATATATCTTTATTTACTTGTCAATACACATCTTTAATTTTTTTATATCACAAATATAGCACAAAAAATAAAACTTAAAAAAGATATGACAATTGTCATATCTTAAAAACTAAGTTCCTCTTCAAGAATAACCTTTTTTTGTAGTGCTCTAACAGTTTGCTTTCCGCCATTTTCTTTGTATTTTGGTTCTACATCATAAAACTGAACGCAATACTTATCTAATGCTAACTTGTCTTTTTCGGTTAAACAAGTATGATTTGGGTCTTCCAAAAATCTATAATCAAATTTAAAAAATGAAGCCTGTGGATACATAACAGAATCTCTTTTTTCTTCGTGAGCAAAGCCCATAGCATGCATACTTTCATGAACTGTTATATAATAAACAGCAGCATTTTGTGGAACTGCTAAATAATCTTTAGAACAAACGAGATTCAAAGCATCGGTTTTGTAAGTGATACTTATATCCTTATTTTCACTTGAAAACATTCCAGCTCTTTTAAAACTTGTTTGTGCAAACACATTATTACTATTAGAAATAATATCTTTAACATATAAAGCAATATCATCTTTTTGCAATTTGTCAATTTTCTTAACGCCATATTTTGCAGGCTCGCTTTCCGTTGTACATAACTCAAAACTTACACCATCGCAAGCAGCATTTAAGTCTTCATATGCTTTTTTCATACCATTGATTGTAATTTCTTTATCGATAGGATCATCTATATTAGGAATGTAAGCTTTCCAAAACTGATCAGTTATAACAACTCTGTGATTTCCTTTTGATAAGTGAGCACCTTTCCAAACAAGATTAAGTCCCTCGCTCTTTTTTTCATTTTGTTTTTCCATAATGTCATAGACAACAAACAGACTACCAGCACCCAAAGCCGAACCAATCCCCGCTGCCAAACCGAATGACTTAAGAAATTTATCTAAACTTTTCATATATTATTCTCCAAATTTAAAAGCAATTTAACTTTGATATTAAGATTTACATCATAATTATATTACAAATATATATCTATGTCAATATGAATTTTTCAAAAAAAATAACACTTGAATTATGCTGAAAATATAATGAATTTTATGTATTTTAATAACTAAATAATACCAAATTTATAAATAATCAAAAATTCGCAAAAAATTGCGAATTTTTATTGTTTTTTATTAAATTTTTAGCGGTTTTTGATTATTTTTTTAAAAATTATTAGAAAATGCTAATTACAAAATTTACTTATTTCTTGGGAATTTTATATTTGCTTGTGCTGCTGCAAGCCTTGCAATTGGCACTCTAAATGGTGAGCAAGAAACATAATCAAGCCCTGCTTTGTGGCAAAACTCAATTGATGATGGGTCACCACCGTGCTCGCCACAAATTCCGCAATGAAGTTCTGGACGAGTTGCTTTACCATTTTTAACAGCCATTTGGACAAGCATACCAACACCAGTTGTATCTAGACGAGCAAATGGATCGCTTTCATAAATTTTTGTAGAATAGTAACTTGGCAAGAATTTGCTTGCGTCATCACGAGAGAAACCAAATGTCATTTGTGTTAAGTCGTTTGTTCCAAAACTAAAGAACTCCGCTTCTTTTGCAATTTGGTCTGCAAGAAGTGCTGCTCTTGGTATTTCAATCATTGTACCAACCAAATATTTAAGGTTTACACCTGCTTCTTTAATAACTTCGTCAGCTGTTTTAGTAACAATTTTCTTTACATATGCAAGTTCCTTAACATCGCCAACAAGCGGAATCATAATGTTTGGAACTACATTCCAATCAGCGTGTCTCTTTTGAACATTGATTGCAGCTTTTATAACTGCTTTTGTTTGCATAACTGCAATTTCTGGGTATGTTACAGCAAGTCTGCATCCACGATGTCCCATCATTGGGTTGAACTCGTGTAAACTGTCACAAATAAGTTTTATTTCTGCTGGTGTTTTATGTTTTGCTTTTGCAAGAAGTTCAATATCTTTTTCTTCTGTTGGCACAAACTCGTGAAGTGGTGGGTCAAGATAACGGATAACAACTGGTTTGCCTTGTAATGCCTCCATAAGTCCTTCAAAGTCCTCTTGTTGCATTGGCTCCAAAGCATCAAGTGCTTCCTTTCTCTCCTCTACTGTTTCACTGCAAATCATTTCACGGAATTTTTCAATTCTGCCTTCGCCAAAGAACATATGCTCAGTTCTGGTTAAGCCAATACCTTCCGCACCAAGTTCTGCTGCTCTCTGTGCATCTTTTGGAGTATCAGCATTCGTTCTTACACCAAG
>DMLH01000045.1 GCA_003453435.1 Clostridiales bacterium
TTTTTAAAAAATATAAAAAAATAAAGGCGTATGCCTTTACTTTACAAATTTGCTTCATTAATGGGTTGAATTTCTCTTTCTAGTTGCTTTCTGGAAGATCCATATGGCATTGCTTCAATTAAACTACGTAAATCAGCCCCACAAACTCTTGTTCCAAATCTATACATCAATTCTTCATTATTGCCTTTTATTACAATGTCCTGAAGTTTATCTAGTTTTAATGCTTTCATGGCTTTTGAATTACCATAACAAAAACTGCTAAAAGTTTCAGCATATAAGCAAGAAATTAAAGCATCGTTATAGGAGCAAACCAATTTAGATAGGTCGCTAAACTCATTTAAAACATCTTCGTTTTTTAAACCTTGTTTAATTAATTTATAGCCTTTTTTCTCTATGATTTTAAAAAATTCTAAAGCATTATTCATATTAAACCTCACCTTTAAATATACTAAATATATTTATTTTTAACTAATGTATTTAAAATCATGTTGTAAATTCAAATTTATTTTTTGTTCCTTAGTTGAGCAAGCACAACTGGGTCTATTGCCTCTAAAAATTTCTTTAATACTTTTTCTTTATCATAAGGAATATCTAAAATTTCATAAGTAATAACCGGTATCGAAACGCTTTCAAATGCTTTGATAACTGAGGTTTCCAACTTTTGCATTGTGCTGTCACTAATACTTGGATAGTAAGTATCAATAACTGCAATTGGCTCCATTGTTGATACTTTAACAACACAATAGTCAACGTGCTCTTCCTTAACAGCATTAAATAGAACCAAATTACCACCAGCCGGTTTAACAATTTCGTCAACACCAAGTTTTGGCATAATCATAAATTCTTTTGGAAGAACAGAACGGAACATATAATAAAATTCAAGTTCCTTTGGCCAAAGCATAGGTACGTGCTTTTTCAGTTGATCCTTTGCATTAAAATTATTCCAATCAATTTTTTTTGCATTGTTTGTCACCTTTCTGTTTAGTTTAACTGACAAAATGACTCCAATTATTATTGCCGTAACAACAATAACAACTCCAAAAATAAGTGTTAAATCTACCGCTAGCATCATATGTTTCATAATTTACCTCGTACACCTATATTATAACAAAACAAACTTGTTTTGTAAATAGGTATTTTTAAATAATTATAATTTTTTTATGTTATTCGTAAATAAAAATTTTTATTCAACTTGAAAAATTGATTTTTACAATTAAAATAGTTTTTCTAAAAAATGAAAAACTGCAACACATGTTGCAGTTTAAATTTTTATTCTTCTAAAGTCATTTCTTCTTTTGCTACTTTTTCAATTGCTTTTGCCTTTTTTACTTCGTTCTGTTTTTCCTTATTGTATTTGTCAATGAACTCGCTTTTTTCTTCTGGAGAATATCTTTTAATTGAGTATTTTTTTTCTAGTTTAACTAATTTGTTATAAATTCCCCAATACTTAAAACTTAAAAGCGACATATCTTCTATTGGTGTCGATAAATAATCATTATACTTATTAATTGCGTTTTGTAAATCTCGTCTATTCTTTATATCATCAAATAAATAATACCACGCACCTGGCATTACTGTACCATTTTCAGTAGAATAAAATACAGATTCAAAATGTGGCTCGCTATATTCAATACCGTATTTCTCACACTCTTCACGAACAGTTAATGGCTCGTTGGATGGCATATTAAGTGCATTTAACATTTTATTGTTTGTTTTGCTCATAAATCACTACCCTTGATTATTTAATTAATCCTTTTTCTGCTTCTAATTTTTCTTTTATTGAGTTTACTTCTTTCATTTTTTCCGCATCATATCTGTCTAGGTACTTTTGCATTTCATATCTTGAATATCTTTTTATTTTTTCTGATTTTTCTACCCTCTCAAGTTTACTTTCAAAATGGAATAAACTAAATGATGCCTTCAAACCTTTAAATGGGTTAATTGAATTGTTTTCAGTATCTTGATAATACCTCAATGCTGTTTCATATTTATTTACAACATCTATTAACTTTTTACATTTATCATATTCCGTATGTAAATAAAAAAATGGAATGACTTTCATATTATCCTCGTCATCGAAAATTTCAATCATTACAACTTCAAAAGCTGGCGGATTATATTCAATACCGTATTTCTCACACTCTTCACGAACAGTTAATGGCTCGTTGGATGGCATATTAAATGCATCTAACATTTTATTGTTTGTTTTGCTCATAGTTTACCTCGAATTTTATATAACAACCACATTCTACCATAAAAAAACTAGGCTGTCAATACCCAATTTTATTTCTTTTTATTATCTTAAATACATAAACGGACTTTTTAAATATCATGTTCTCCAATCAATTTCTGTTTTGCCATGCAATTTCAAAAACTCATTGGCTTTTTTAAAATGATTACATCCAAAAAAACCACCATATGCAGAAAGTGGACTTGGATGAACAGATTTAAGAACTAAGTGTTTTTGCGTATTGATGTTTGCACCAATTTTTTGCGCGGATGCACCCCATAAAATAAATACAAGTGGTTCATTGCGCTGGTTTAGTAAATCAATAATTTTTTGGGTCAAATTCTCCCAACCCATACTTCTGTGACTGTTGGCGTGACCTTTTTGAACTGTTAACACACTGTTTAAAAGTAGCACACCCTGTCTAACCCAATTTTTTAAATTACCATTTGTGTTTTGAAATCCATACTCCGCTTTAATTTCTTTAAAAATATTAACTAGGCTTGGCGGAAGTTCCACTCCATTTTCAACACTAAAAGAAAGGCCATGCGCCTGGTTCGGCTCGTGATATGGGTCCTGACCAATAATTACAACCTTAACATCTTCAAACCTTATGTGATTTATGCTATTAAAAACCAATTCTGGCTTTGGATATATCACTTTTGTTTGATATTCATTTTCCAAAAATTTTTTGAGTTTTTTGTAATATGGTTTTTTAAATTCATCTTTTAATAATTCATACCAACTTTTTGAAATACAAAACATAGTAATATTATACATTTTTTTTAAAAAAACCACAATTAAAATTTAAACGATTACTATAATTCAATTAGGTTAATATCAAAATTTATGAAAGCAAGTATTTTATTTTTTTGATAATTTGGCAAAAAAACAATCAGTTATATTATTGTTTTTAAACTTTTTATATAGCCATTCACAATTTTTGTCTTTTAACAATAATTTTAAAGCAAATGCGCCCATATAATAATTTTCTTTAAACAGCGGATAATTTACCATTTTATAAATTTCATAATCATCTAAATTATCGTATGAATTATTAAATGCACATTTTAAAAAATTATAATATTTGTTTTCATAGTACAATTCATATTCTCTATTAAGCCCTATGGAAAGTTCGCAAAAAGTTGCCCAACCTTCAATTAAAAGCGAGGCTCCTAAATCAATATTGTTTTTGTTTTGTTTTATAATTTCAAAAAAATTACCATGGCCGGGATAAACTTCATGAAATAACGTATATAGTATATCGTTATCAGTTACATAGTCATTATTAAACAATACCAAAGTGTTATTCTTATATTCATCAAAAAAATATTCATCCCAGTATTCACCATAACCCATACCATTTTTTAGTTTTGTTGAATAATTAGGTATTATTCCTTGCCACTTATTTCTAAATTTTTCAAGATTTATATAATCAATAAAATTTTTATGGATTGTTTGCACATTTTCTTTTTTAGCACTATCAAATTTTAATGATGATTTAAAGGTATAATTATTTACGTTTTTAACAATTTCATCAAATAACTTTGCACCAAAAATTTTTTTATAATATTTTTTGTAGTTAACACTGTTTTTACTTTTTATTGCACTATCAAGTATAAATAACAAATCGTTTTGTATTTCCTTGGGCTGTTTAGAAATTATATCAACAAAATCATTTCTCATTGAATTCGGAATGTTTGTTACCTTTGTTATATCTTTTTTGGCTTTTTGTATTGCTGCTTCTTTTTTATCAGGATGTTCCGTAATATAATCAATAAGCATTTGAAATGTGAAAAAATCACTAAAAAAATCAATCATAAACTCATATTTTTTTTGTTCACGTATGGTTAATTGTTTAGTAAAATTTATCACATCACTTTTAATATCTTCATCAAAATAAATTTGCCAAGGCCAAAACCAATGTCTTAATATCATATGAACTCTCCTTACTATAAAATTCAAATGTGAATATCATAATAATATTAACATATAAAAATACTTTTGACTACTTGATAACATAGATAATGAAAATAAATGTTTATTGAATATTTTGCACAAGCAACTTTTTTTTGTTTAGTTTTCCGTATTGAGCATTTATTTCTTTTTTGTATTTTAAAAATTCATCTGCGTTTAAACTTAACGCAAAATCAAAAATGTTTGTAATGCTTGGGGGTGCCATTATGCCATTGCCATCATACATTTTTAAACACAATTTATTTCGTTTTTTATAAAAAAACAGTCCTATGTCAAAATAGCAATTATGCACTTTTTTTGCAAAAATTTGCTGTTTTGAGCATAAAAAACATTGAAAATATGCCTTTTTTTTAAAAATTTTATCAAAAAGACCATTTTCAATGTTAATTAATATTCTAGGAAAAAGTGTTACGCTATATACTTTTTTAAGCGTCGCATAGCAAACTTTTTCAATATCTAAATCATCATTAATTTTATATTCTTTATTCATTAAAATTTTGGTTCAAAAAGTTTTGAGCATTGGTTGCACAAACAGCACCATCACTGCCAGCGGTTATAATTTGCCTTAAACTTTTTTGTATTACATCACCACCAGCAAACACACCCGGCACACTTGTCATTAAATTTTTGTCCGTAATAATATAGTTATATTCATCAAGTTGAAGTTTTCCGCTTAAAAGTTCTGTGTTTGGAATTCTGCCAATTTCAATAAATAAGCCGTCAATTTGAAGTTGTGTTTCTTCTCCCGTCACAACATTTTTAAGCATAACACTTTCAAGTTTTTTATCACCTAAAAGTTCTGTGACAACCGTATCTTCAAAAACTTGAATTTTGCCTTGCTGTTTTAAAAGATTAACTTTGTTTAAAAGTGTCATCTGTGCCCTATATTTTTTTGACCTATTAATTAAATATGATTTGCTTGCCAAATTTGTGAGATATGGTGCATCTTCAATTGCACTATTACCGCCACCAACAACCGCAACAGTTTTGCCTTTAAAAAACCCACCATCGCAAATTGCACAATAACTAACACCCTTGCCAGTTAATTCTTCCTCTCTTTTAAGCCCAAGTTTTCTTGGCCTTGCACCAAGTGCAAGTATAATAGTTTTAGCAAAATACTCACCATTTTGTGTTTTAACAGCCTTAATTTTGCCACCAAAATCAAAGTCAACTGCCTTTTCATATTTAATTTCTACGTTTAATTTTTCGGCTTGTTGTTGAATTTTTGAAGCAAGTTCAGGCCCTGACACATTTTCAAAACCCGGATAATTTTTAATTTCATAAGTGTTTAAAATTTGACCGCCACAAGCGTACTCCTCAATAAGCAGGGTTCGAATCCCACTCCTTCCGGCATAAACACTTGCGCTAAGCCCGCAAGGCCCACCACCAACAATAATTAAATCATAAACATTCTTTGTTTCCACGTTTTCCATTTTAATCTCCATTATATTATTAACATCGTTTTAGGTTTTAATTCTTATCTTGCTTGCCGTTTTTCTCGTTCAAAACCTTTTTGATTATCTTTTGAATTTTATTATTGTATTCGTCCTGTTCCATAATATCAAAAAATTCGTCATCCAACACTTTTTGAACGTCGCCAATCTGCTCCTCAATTTCATCAACAAACAAAATATTTTCGAAATCATCTTTCATATTATCTTAATTCACCAAAATTATGATAGTTTATCACAATAATTACATTATACTTTAAATGGTTAAATATGCCAACAAAAAATACCCTTTTGGGTATTTTTTGTTAACCAATTTCAGTTTGTAATAATTGCAAAATTGGGCAAATATAACCTTTTTTTTGTATAATTAAACAATATTTAAACTTATATTTAATTACAAAATTAATGTTTAAAGATTCGTTAAAATGATTTAGTCATTAGCATCTATATTAACATTGGTTATAATTTCTGGATAGAAACGTGTTGAACTGATTTCGGCATCAGGACAAATAAAGAATTCCGGTCCATAATTCTCAAACAAACTTCTTGTTTTACTGTAGAATGTTGGTACATAATAAAGCGTTTCATATTGTTTTCTATACAATTGACTTTGCTCATAGTATTCTTCATGTGTTCTGTAATAGAAAATGCTCTTGTTGTCTTCTTTGAACTTTAAATAATACTCATTTCCTTCTTCATATAATCCGTTGTCGCCGACTGGCACATATTCCTTCTCAACATTTCGTACATATAACCTTGGCTTTAAGTCTTTAAATAAATTTTCGTCGGTATTTTTAATTTTGATATATACATCGTCGTATTCATCTCCAAGATAAGGCGTTAGCATAT
>DMLH01000050.1 GCA_003453435.1 Clostridiales bacterium
ATTAGGATATACATTTGCTGGTTGGATTGGGACTACTCATGGTAGTTTGTCAGGAAATAATTACACGTTTGGCCTTGACAATGATACCATACTTGCAGATTGGACGTATAATAGATATAGGGTTAACCTATTAAGTAATTTCCCTAACAAAGTAAATGAAACTGAAGAGAGTCAAGCTAGTGGAACAACATACTATTATGCGGGCTATGATTCTAATCAAAAATATTCTACTGGTACAAGTTTAGATGAAATTCAGTTGATAGCACCAACAATAAAGGTGAGCGGTACGGAAGTATATTCGTTTGATGGTTGGTATACTGCTGAAAATGATGGTGTTCAAGTAATTACATCAACAGGCGAATATGTAAATGCAACAATCGATGGCTACTTATTAAATGGTTTATGGCATACAACGCAAGTTAAAAACCTATATGCACATTATTCAAACAAAAACTTTGATTTGTATTTTGACAAAAATACAGGCGATACAACCTCTCAACACAGCAAGTCAGTAAGTTATGGCAGTCAATATGGAGATTTAGCAACAGCAACAAAGCAAGGGTACACCTTCAGTGGTTGGTACACAGATGCTACTGAAGGCGATTTGGTAAGTTCAAATAGTTTAATGAACACACCGGGTGCAACCATTTATGCTCATTGGGTACCAAATAAAGTAGATGTCACTGTTAAGATTAATAATCTTGTTTATACGGCTCAAAACATTAAAGTAAGGCTAAATAATGGTGAGGAAGTTCTAGTAAATAGTGAAGGTATTGCTAAATTTACTGAAATTGCCGTTGGTAATTATGACATATATTGCAGTGTAAGCGATACTTATAAAAATGTATTGGTAAATAGTGGAATAACATTAGAGGTTAACAGTGATTCCACAACTGCCACATTAAATTACTATACAATAACTATAAATGAAGGCGAAGGCACAAACCTTGCAGTAAAATTGCAGGATAATACGGACTTGAAAGTTTTGACAGGTTATAATGTGATTGAGGGGGCAGAGATTAATGCTGTAGCGACAACCAAAACTGGATATGATACATTAAGATTGGTTGCATATAACACAAATACTGTTGAGACATTAGTTGAAATCAACAACAATATAATTTTAATGCCAGGATTTAATTTAACAATTCAATCAATGGCAAATGAAACTGAATATACAATTACTTATAACTCTAATGGTGGGGAAGAAATATCTGAACAAATCTATAAAATAACCGACAATGTTATCATTAAAGGCCAAGCAGTAAGAGAAGGCTGTATATTTGATGGCTGGAAACTTGACGAAGCAGTTAACAACTGGCAAGCAAAAACATATTCAGCATTAGAGGTTGTTGGCGTAGGAAAATATGGCAATATTACACTTGTTGCGGAGTGGATAGGAATAAATTATACAGTTGCATACTGGGATGGTGGAAATACACCATTAGATACATCAAGCCATGTTTACGGCACTGCTTCAAATATTAAAACAGTACAAGAGTTAAATATTTCAAGAAGTGGATTTGAATTTGTTGGTTGGACATTAAGTAATACAGATTTGAGTAACGATTCATTTATAAAGGAATTAAGTAATGGAGATAGGGTTCAAGACTTAACAACAATTGCAAATTCAACAGTTAATTTGTATGCAATTTGGAGTAGGTCAGCGCACTTCTATTCTGGAACATATAAGGCAACAGATACTTTAGCAACACAATATTTCAATAGTAATTTAACTAACAAGTATTATGTTAAATCACCAGCAATTGTAACCAGTATAGATGGTTGGGAAGCGTTAGGCTATAGAGCAGATGTTAATGCGGATGCAGTTGAATACGAATTAAATGCTGAAATATTTGTTAGTGCTGACTTAAATAGTTTTTATGCTATATATTCCAGACTGGCGCAGTTCATTTCTGGCGTATCTAAAGCAGAAACCGAAACTGCAACTCAGTATTACAACACAAACAATAACTATAGTGTTCTTGCTTTAACGCCTGCTTATATTGATGGTTGGACTGAAAATGGTTGGAGGGATGACACTGATGCTGACTCAAAACTATTTGATTCAAATTCAATAATAACTTCAAGTTCTAGTGTGTACTATGCTGTTTACGAACGTGAAATTTTAATGCATTATAATGGCAATACAAACACTAGTGGCGAAACTACAAGCCACAATGGAGTACAGTATTATAATTCGAATTCAACAATAAGTGATGTAGTCTTCATAGCAAAGGAAAATGGTTTTGTAAAAACTGCATATTACTTTGTTACTTGGACACTTGGAAGTATCACTGGTGATGAATATGATGAAAATGTAGAAGTTGTTGTTTGTCCAGAGATTAATAGCGATGATATAGTTGTTGAAATGTATGCAAAATGGACACCAACCATATATACGATTATCTTTAACACTAATGATGGTGAAATCATACAAAATATGAACTATAATATTGAGTCAAATGATGTTCTGCCGGTTGCAGTTCGAGACGGTTATGAATTTAGTTATTGGACAGTTATCAACGCTGAAGGCAATTGGGAATTAAATGAACAAATAAATGGTGGAGCTTCATTGTTTGGAAGATATGGAAATATTTCATTAAAAGCTGAGTGGGATGAAGATAATTATACAATCACTTACATTAAAAATAATGGCCAAACAAATGAAATTCAAGAGTATTCAATAACAACAGAAAATTTAACACTAAAAAAAGCGCCAACAAGAGACGGATTTAAGTTTACTGGATGGCTACTTTCTGAGGGCGTAAAAAACTGGGAAGCAAAAGTTTATAATGAAAATGAAAATGTTGGCGGTGGCAAATTTGGCAACATAACACTTGTTGCTCAGTGGTCATCAAATTCTTATAGTATTATATTTGATGTTGATGGTGGAACAGAAATTGAACCTATGTTGTACTATACAAGTAATGAAAGCCAAAGTATAGAATTAGTTGAAACTAATAAAGTAGGATATGATTTCTATTGTTATGAAATAAAAAATAATTCAAATCCAAATTCAAACATTACAGAAAGAAAAATTCTTAATATTCCTGCAAACGCATATGGAGATATAACAGTTAAGGTTATTTGGACAGATGGAGTTGTTAGATACAATGTTTATCATTACGTTATGGGTACAAATGGTACATATCCAGAAACTGCTCAGCCTGTAATTAGAATAGGAACGGCTCACGGCATTGTGACGCTTGTTGATGAGATAGATAAAAACAAACTTGTTGATGGAGGAATTGTATTTGATTATGCTTCATCAAGTAAGGGCGGAAATGCTCAAACAACATTAGAACTTGCTGATGATAATTCTAGTGAAATTCATATTTACTACAAACGCTTAAAACATATGGTAAGTTTGATAAGTGGCGAAGGCATTAGTTCAACAACCGGTTCAGGTGAGTACTATTATGGTGAAAGTGTTGCGATAAATGCAGAAGTTGAAAATGGCTATACTTGGAGTGCTTGGTCTGGCGCACTGACATCACAAGATAGAGACTACTCATTTGCTATGCCTTTAACTAATATTGAATTAACTGCTCAAACAACTATAAACAATTACTTGTTAAAAATAAATTACTTATTCAGCACCGGAGACGTTGCATACACGTCTTATGAACACAGATATGATTATAAGTACGCATATAGTGTGCAAAGTCCTGAAGTTGATGGATATTCTTGTAGTATAAAAACCGTTATAGGCACAATGCCGGCTGAGGACTATGAACTTTCAGTTGTTTACACACTTAACGAATATATCATTACATTTGATACAAATGGTGGTGATGTGGTTGCTAGCATAACATACACAATTCAAAGTGATGATTTCTTGCCAAGCGCAAGCAGAATCGGATATACATTTAACCGCTGGAAAGTTGTTGTTGCAGATGGAAATTGGTTTGACAGTGTACTAATAAGTGCTGGAAGTTCTCTAAAAGGTAAATTTGGCAACACAACTTTGCAAGCAGTTTGGTTCGCAAATAATAACACACCATACACTGTTCAACACTACAAGCAAAATTTAGCCTTAAACGGATATGATTTAATAAATTCAGACGTACAAAGTTTGTCTGGCCAAACTAATACAGAAGTTAGTTTAACAGTAAAGCAATATCAAGGTTTCACATTTGATGAAACTAATCCAAACAACGTGCTTAGTGGAAATATTAATGGAGATGGTTCATTAGTTCTTAAGGCATATTATAAACGCAATATTCACAATGTAAATATCAGTGTAAACATTAATAATCAAGATGGTTTAGGTGAATATAAACTAGACATGGATTGTATTTCTGGTGAAATTGGTTTTGGTGAAATTGAACAAAATAAGTATTACTTATCAAAGCAACTTGCTTATGGCGCACAAGTCAAAATAGTTGCATCCGAAAAGGATGGCTATGAGTTTGTTGGTTGGTATGATAGCAAAGGCACATTAATAACAGTTGGTGCAGAAATTGAACTTACTATTAATGACTTGGATGTAAGTTATAGCGCTAGGTTTAGAATTAAAAGAACAATTCCTATAATTCCAATTGCAGCAATTTCTGGAGGAGTCGTGTTAATAATTTCAGGTATTTTAATTGGAATAAAAGTGTCAAAACGTAGAAGGCCAAAACTACCAAAACCTAAAAAGATTAAACGCATAAAATCGGATAAAAAATTGTTTGAGCAAAAAACGACAAGCAGTGCAGATAAACTTGCAAATTCAGGCTCGAAACGTATCACCATAAAGGACTTAAATTTAAAGAAATAGTTTTATCAAAAATAACTTCAACATGAGGTTATTTTTGATGCAGTGTTTATTAATAGTTATCCTACATAAAAAATCAAATAATAGAAAATAATAAGTTTACAAAAATTATTATAATTGTAATTATCTCTTGACAAATATGTAAAATATGATATAATGAATAAGAATTTTAGACCAAGGTGGTGAAATTGTGAGCGTTGTTAAAGTTGGCGAAACTGAAAGCTTAGATAGTGCTATTAAGCGTTTTAAGAGAAAATGTCAAAAAGACGGCATTATTGGCGATATTAAAAAGAACCAAGAATATCTTAAACCAAGCGTTAAGAAAAAGCTTAAAAGAGAAGAAGCTAGAAAAAAGAATAGATAATTAATAAAAAATGGACTTTAATGTCCATTTTTTTGTCTATTTGCTAAAATATTCATTCATAACAAGTGTTGCAAAATTTGTATTTATAATTTTGCTATAACTTGGTGTTGCAGTACTACTAAGTTCTTTTGCACCTTTAAGCATTTGAACAAGTCTATCGAAGTTTATTTCACTCATAACAGGTGTTTCATTCCAAGCATCTGCAGCAATGTAATTTTGCATACCAACTTTTAAACTTTCTTTACTGCTTCCGCTAAAAGATGGTGCCAAACTTTCAACAACTGAATTAATATTTGCAGTTTTAATAAACTCTAAACCCCGTTGAATTGCTTTTAAAAATGCAATTATGACTTCTGGATTTTTTTGTATATAGTCTTTATTAGCACTAAAACAAGTAAATGGTATTTCACCACTTTCAGCACCAACAGCGCCAACAATGTAGCCTGCACCTGTTTTGACAAATTCACTTGCTGCTGGTTCAAACAATGTCATATAATCGCCAACACCACTTAAAAATGCACCGGAAATATTAGCAAAAGCAATACTTGTGTCAAAAGTTAAGTCTGTTTCTATGTCATATCCATTATTTTCTAACGCCATTTGCAAACTCATTGCTGGGCTTCCACCTTTTCTGCCTGCAATAATGTGTTTGCCAGCTAAATTTGACCAGTCAAAGCCAGGCTCGTTTTGTCTTGAAATTAAAAATGAACCATCACGCTTTGTAAGTTGACCAAAAACAACAGGGTAATTTGTGTCGCCATTAACATATGAATATATATTTTGCTCTGCACCCATAAGTCCAATGTCTGCTGAACCAGTCATAAGTGCAACGTTTGTTGTGTTGCTACCTTCAGCGGTCACTAAGTCAACAGTGTAGCCTTCATCTTCAAAATATCCATTGTTTATTGCAACATAAAGTGGAGCATAGAAGATGCTGTTTGTGACTTGATTCACTCTTATCACTTTTTTACTTTCGCCATTCGCACATCCAACAAGACCAATGCTAGAAGATAAAATTATAACTACTAGTAAAAAAATTGAAAATATCTTTTTCATATAACCTCCTGAATTATACTATTCATGGGGCTTTATTTTTGTTAAAGATAAAAAATATTTTAATTAAATATAAATAAAATTCTATGTTTCTTATTTATCTAACTAAGTTTTAACATAATTTATCTTTAAAAAATATACTGAATTATGACCAAAGAAAAATTTATTATGGAGAAACTATGGATAAAAATATTTTAGAATTAAAAGATGTTGGCCTTATTTATCAATCTGCAAGTGGTGAAACAGAGGCCGTAAAGAATTTTAACCTAAGTGTTAAAAAAGATGAGTTTGTTGCCATTGTTGGGCCAAGTGGTTGTGGAAAAACCACAATGCTATCAATTATGAGCGGAATTTTGCCCGTGACAAGTGGAAAGGTTTTATTGGATGGTAATGACCTTGCAAGCACCAAAACATATATAGGATATATGTTTCAACGAGATGAACTTTTTGAGTGGCGCACAGTTTGGCAAAATATTATGCTTGGTTTAGAAATCAAAAAAAATATAACTGATGAACAAAAAGAATATGCTAAAAAATTAATAGAAAAGTATGGAATTAAAGATTTTATCTTAAAAAAGCCTAGGGAACTTAGCGGGGGCATGCGCCAAAGAGTTGCCTTAATTAGAACTTTGGTTTTAAAACCAGAAATTTTGCTATTAGATGAGCCGTTTAGCGCATTAGACTTTCAAACAAGGCTTAGTGTTTGTGATGATGTTGCAGGCATAATTAAAAGTGAACACAAAACGGCAATTTTAGTCACACATGATATAAGCGAAGCAATTAGTATGGCAGATAGAGTTGTTGTTTTAACTAAAAGGCCAGCCACAGTAAAAAAGGAATTTAAAATTGAACTTACCGGTGAAACACCGCTTGAGCGACGAGAAGACCCTAAATTTTCTAGTTTATTTAATAAAATTTGGGAGGAACTTGACAAATGAAAAAAAGCAAAAATATTTGTAAAAATTCAGCAAATGAAAACTGCAATAAAAGTATAGTAGAATTAAATAAAACTAATAAAAACCCAAAAAAACTGCAAAAAAACAATAATTTTAATGAAAATATCTCTGATGCACGAAAAAAATATTTAAAAAAACAACGCAATAATAAAATTTTTGTTATTTCAATTAGAGTTTTAATTTTTGTTATGTTTTTTGCACTTTGGCAGATTCTTGCCGATGTTGGTGCAATAAATGTGTTCGTGTTTAGTAGTCCATCAAAAATGCTTGCAACAGTTGTGGATTTGTTTGCAACAGGCAATTTGGTTCACCATATGTTTATAACTTTTTATGAGGCCTTTTTAGGCTTTATTATTGCAACGGTTTTAGGATATTTAATTGCAATATTGCTTTGGTGGAACGAAAGACTGCGACAGATATTAGAACCTTATATTATAATTTTAAACAGTCTGCCAAAAGTTGCATTGGGGCCAATTATTATAATTTGGTTTGGTGCAGGCACAAAAGCAATAATTGTTATGGCAATTTTAATTATGATTATTATAACAGTTATATCAATATTAAACTCTTTTGTATCTTGTGATAAAAATAAAATACTTTTAATGAAAAGTATGGGAGCAAACAAGTGGCAAATATTAACTAAATTAGTAATACCCAATGGAAGGCAGGAATTTATGTCTGTTCTAAAAATAAATGTTGGTATGACATGGGTTGGCACAATTATGGGAGAGTATCTTGTTAGTAAGGCGGGCCTTGGATATTTAATTGTGTACGGTAGCCAAGTGTTTAAATTAGATCTAGTTATGACAAGCATATTAATATTGTGTTTGCTTGCGGGTTTAATGTATGGTCTAGTTTGCTTAATAGACAAATTTATTAGCAAAAAGCAATAAAAATCAACATTTTTGATTATTAAATATAGATTTTACACAAGTAATTTCTATATTTTTTTTGAAACCAATTTTGTAAGTATGTCTAAAAACTATATATTTATTAAATGTTTTTAAAACATATTGACAAAATTTTTTTTTTGTTTTATACTTATATACATAAATGGCTATGGAGGCTAAATATGTTATTAGAATCATTTTTAAGTGTAATTAGTAATCCTCTTTATATAGTTGCAATAATTTTTGCGTCACTTGGTATTGCATGTGCACTTATTGCAAAAAAAGTGACAAAGGTTGTTAGAAAAACAGAGGAAGTTAAACCGGATGATAAATTGCTTTTAGTATTAAAGTTGGCAGGTCTTGCTTTAATATTGTTTGGATTTATTTTATTAGTTATTGGTGGAATAATAGTAGTGTAATAAATTGGCAAATTCTTAGTGAGTTTGCTTTTTTATTTATTTGTTTTTAGTTGCGCTACAAAGTGACTTTTTTTGATTATTAATTATTAATAATAGTTTTGTAAATTAGTAATTTAATGTTATAATAATAATCGCTACAAATTTACTAGGAGAATTTTATGAGTAATATAATTGAAGAATTAAAAGAGAGAGGCTTGGTTAAGCAGGTTATTTTTGAGGAAGAATTAAAAGAACTTTTTGATAAGCAAAAAGTTAGTTTTTATGTTGGCTTTGACCCTACTGCAGACAGTTTGCATGTAGGCCATTTTACAACGCTTTTAATGGCTTCAAGGCTTCAAAAAGCAGGTCATAAGCCATACATTTTGGTTGGTGGTGGCACAGGACTTATTGGTGACCCAAGTGGCAGAACTGATATGCGCCCAATGATGACAAAAGAGCAAGTTGCCAACAATGTTGAAAGCATAAAAAAGCAATGTGAAAAATTTGTTAGTTTTGAAGGTGAAAATGGCGCAGTTCTTGTAAATAATGCTGATTGGCTGGCAACATTAAATTATATTGATTTTATTAGAGAAGTTGGCGGAAATTTATCAGTTAACAAAATGCTGTCGTATGATGCTTTTAAAACAAGATTTGAAAGAGGCTTGTCATTTTTAGAATTTAATTATATGCCAATGCAGGCTTATGATTTTTATCACTTGTATAAAACATATAACGTACAACTTGAAGTTGGCGGTGATGACCAATGGGCCAATATGATTGAAGGTGCAGAACTTATTAGAAGAAAACTTAAAAAATCTGCTTTTGCACTTACATTTCCACTTTTAACAAAGCCCGACGGATCAAAAATGGGCAAAACAGCAGGTGGAGCAATCTGGCTTGACCCACAAAAAACAACACCAATTCAAATGTATCAGTTTTTTAGAAATGTTGATGACTGTTTGGTTGAAAAAGAACTTAGAATGTTTACATATTTGCCACTTGAAGAAATTAAAGAATTAACACAATTTAAAGATGAAAGAATCAACAAAGCAAAAGAAATTCTTGCCTATGAAATTGTTAAAATAGTGCACGGAAAAAATGTTGCTGATGAAACAATTGAGCAAATAAAAGCAAGTTTTGCTGGCGACACACAAAATATGATTGAAGAAGAATTAAACGCTAGTGAAATTAAAACCATTTTAGACTTAGTTGTAAAATTTGGCGAAGCAAAAAGCAATGGAGAAGCCAGAAGATTAATTGATGGTAGAGCAATAAAAATTAACGATAGAATAATTGATAATTATTTTGATGAAATACCAGAAAAAGTTGATGGTGAATTTGTATTTCATAAAGGCAAAAAATTGCATTTAAAAATAAAAATTAAGGCTTAATAGCATAGTTTCATCAATCATTAATTTTATGGAAGTTAAAGGAATAGAGCAAAATAGCGTAAATGAAATAGTAATCAATAAAAGCAAATTTATTGCTTATTCTTTTGCTGTAAATAATTTGCAGGAAATTGATGAAAAATTGGCATTTTTAAGGCAAAAACACCCAGATGCAACCCACATTTGCTATGCCTATTCATTATATCCAAACAAGGAAAAATCTTTTGATGATGCAGAGCCTCAAGGCACAGCCGGAAAACCAATTTTGGACTGCATTAAAAAGGGTGGTTACCAAAATGTTTTGGTTGCTGTTGTTAGATATTTTGGAGGGGCAAAACTTGGCGCAGGTGGTTTAGTTAGGGCATACTCCAGTGGGGCATCAAATGTGCTTAAAATATCTGGTATAAAAATTGCAGAAAAATGCTGTAAATTAAACTTTTTTTTAAATATAAATGAAAGCAAATATTTGAAAACATTACAAAACTTAAATTTCAAAAAGTTTGAGCATGCTTTTGATGAAGAAATTAGCATTTCTGCATATTGCAAAATTGATGATTTTGATAGTATTAAAAATCAAGTTAAAAATATTCTCGCAAGAGATGTGAATTTTATTGTTGATGCAAGTGATTATTTTATATAGTTTATAAATTTTAATAGTAGGTGCAAATTGGAACATTATTTTATTGAAAAAGAGCATAAGGATAGCGATTTTTTTGAATTTACGTGGCAATTTTTAAATTATAGCTATATTTTTAAAAGTTGTGACGATGTTTTTAGTAAAGATAATGTGGATTATGGCACTTTTGTTTTGCTTAAAGCAATAGCAAAAAACGCAACTATATATGGAGATGTTTTAGATATTGGCTGTGGATATGGAGTTATAGGAATTGTATTGTCTAAATTGTACCCAGATATTAAAATTACACAAAGTGATGTTAATGAAACTGCTTTAATGTTAACTAGAAATAACATTAAAGTAAACAATGTTAATAACATTAAAAAAGTTGTAAAATCCAATGCCTATGAAAATATTGAAGAGAATTTTGATTTTATTATATCAAATCCACCAATTAAGGCAGGCAAAAAAGTGCT
>DMLH01000017.1 GCA_003453435.1 Clostridiales bacterium
TACAAAAAGTTCCACGCAACCTGCATGCAAATTAATTTTGCTATACTTTGGCGCACTGCACCCCTCAATAAAGTGAAGACTGGCACCCTCATCAACAATTATAAGCGTATGTTCAAATTGTCCACTTTCTGGTGAATTTAACCTATAATAAGAAGATAAAGGCATTTCAAGATTAACGCCCTTTGGCACATATACAAAACTTCCGCCACTAAAAACAGCATAGTGAAGTGCTATAAACTTATGCTCTGTAAGTGGCACGCATTTTGAAAAATATTCTTTAACAAGTTCAGGGTATTCCCTAATTGCAGAATCAATATCAGTGTAAATAATACCCCTTTCCTTCATCTCATTTTTTATTCTGTGATAAACCACTTCACTGTCATATTGAGCGCCCACGCCTGCAAGATATTGATGCTCTGCCTTGGGAATTCCTAACCTTTCAAATGTATTTTTAATATCATCTGGCACATCCTCCCACTTAGACTGCACATCAGATTTTGGCTTTACGTATGTTGAAATATTGTTTAAATCAAGTTCGCTTAAATCTGGCCCCCAAGTTGGCATTTCTAATTTGTAATACGTTTCAAGTGCTTTAAGCCTTAAATCCAACATCCACTGTGGTTCGTTTTTACGCTTAGAAATTTCCTCAACAATTTCTTTGGAAATTCCGTTTTTAATTTTATATTCAAAGTTATCTTTGTTTTTAAAATTATAAAATTTCTCAATCCTTTCTAAACCATCTAGGCTAGTTTTGCTTTCTTTAATAGCGCCGTTATCATTTTTCATCTTGTTAGTAATTTTATTCATCAGCTGTCTCCTTAAAAGATGCATAGCCATTTTCTTCAATTTCTTTAATTAAATCTGCATTTCCTGTTTTAACAATTTTACCATTTAACAAAATATGCACTTTGTCTACCTTTAAATGTTCCAAAATTTTTGATGAATGAGTAATTATAAGCACAGCATTATTCTCATTTTTAAACATTTCAATGCCTTTTGATACTGTTTTAATTGCATCAACGTCAAGCCCGCTGTCAGTTTCATCCAAAATTGCAAGTTTAGGGTTTAGGCAAAGCATTTGAAGTATTTCAGTTTTCTTTTTTTCGCCACCGGAAAACCCAACATTTAAGTCTCTTTTAGCAAGTTCGTCTTTCATATCAAGTTCCAAAACATATTTATCGATTTGCTCTTTAAGTTCCAAATAACCTATATTTTGTCCAGTTGTTTTATTTTTGGCGGTTTTAATGAAATTGAAAACGCTAATGCCATCAATACTAACTGGATTTTGAAATGACATAAAAATTCCACGTCTTGCAATTTCGTCTGGCGTTTTGCTAGATATATCTTGACCATCAAAAATAATTGTTCCGCTTGTTTTTTTGTACGCAGGACTATTAAAAATAGAATTTGCAAGTGTGCTTTTGCCCGCACCGTTTGGACCCATAATAACATGTACTTCGCCAGCATTTATCTCTAAGTCTAAGCCTTTTAAAATTTGCTTTTGACCAACATTTGTATATAAATTTTTAATTTCTAAAAGTTTTTTCATAATTTCCTCTGTTTTAAATTTTGTAATGTTTATATTGATTTGGTAGTAAATAAAATTTGTGTAACTATAAGTGTTTTACAGCAAATTATTTGCCAACTAGATAATTATTAACAATTCCTACTAAACTAGTATGAATTATTTTATAGCATTTCTTTTTGTTTGTCAATAATATTTAGAAATATTAGTATTAAATAACGTACATAAGTTAGATTTTAATCGTAGAGCAAATATTATTAAAATAAACATAAAGCAATTAAAAATGAAACTATTTAAAATTCTGCAACAAAAAAAATGCATTAGTTTGCATTTTTTTTATCAATTAAATCTGAAATTGAAACATTATTTAAGTAATCATTTATTAGTGCATTTAACTTTTCCCAAACAGAAATGCTTGTGCAATCATCTTTATGCGGGCAATCTGCCGACAAACATGTTGTTACGTTAGTAACATCGCCAGTAATTTCTAGAATTTGTTTTATTTTTACTTCATCCGGCTTTTTGGCAAGTTTGTAGCCACCATCTTGACCACGTAAACTTACAAGAATATTAGACTTAACAAATTTAGCAACAATTTTTTCTGCAAATTTTAAAGATATATCAAGTTTATTCGCAACGTCTTTAAGTGAAACATATTTTTCACATTTTGCAATCTCCACCAAAATTCTTACCGCGTATTCTCCACTTGCTGATATTTTCATAAAAACTCCTACTTGTTTTGTATCAGTCTATCACATAAAATGAAACTTTGCAAATTATCACATTAATCTAAAACAAAAAAATCATTAAAAAAGCCTGATTTACAGGCTATTTTTATTTCTTTTTAATTTCTTCCAAAATGTCGGCAAGCAATTCTTCTGTGGTTGGTTTTTTGTTTGCCTCTTCTTGTGCTTTTGCTTCGGCCTCTGCCTTTGCTTTCTTTTCTGCCCTAAGTTCAGCAACTTTTGCCTTAACTTCTTTTCTGTTTTTCAAGTTAACTCCCGCTGCTTTTAACTCTGCTTTTTCCTCTTTGTTTGGACGGCTTTCCTTGCTCTTTTGTGCGACACTTTGTGCTTTCATAATTGCTCTTATTATAAGGAACAATACAAGTGCAATAAGTATAAAGTCAATGATTGCAATTATAAATGCACCCCAATCAATGTAAATACTGTTTGCAAGGTCAACACCTTTCGCTGGATCATTTTCAATATATGTCTTTTTTAAGAATGTATAAACTGCTTCAAGACCATCACCACCAACAATCAAAGCTAAAATCCAATTTATTACAGGCATTAAAATTTTGTTTGTTACCGCTGTTACAATAGCTGTAAATGCGCCACCTATAATTACGCCTACGGCAAGGTCTAGCACGTTTCCACGACTTATAAATGTTTTAAAATCTTTAAAAAACTTTTTCATATGTTTTCTCCTTGAACACAATAATTGTAGCATATAATTGAAACAATAACAAATAATTTTAGAATTAGAATGAGTAAATTGTATAATTAAACTTAACTTATCAATATTTATTTATTGGAACATCAGCACCACTAGTGCCTTTACTTATACTTTTTATAATAACATAGTATTTAACATCATCACTAACATTAACAAAAACTCTGTCGCCAACTTTTTTACCAAAAATTGCACTGCCCAGTGGAGACTCCTTGCTAATTACGCCTTTTGTAGCGTCTACTCGCATTTTTGTTGAAATTACAACATCTTCCTCCTCGCCGTCATCTTCAAAAAATATTGTAACTTTATCTAGATAATTTACTTTACCATCATCCTCGAAATTTGCATTTATAATTGTGGCTGTTTTAATCATATTTCTCAAATATCTTATTCGAGCCTCGTTTTTGTTTTTGCTACGTTTTGCTTCATGATACTCAGCATTTTCACTGAGGTCACCATAACTTTTTGCCATAACAATATCTTCGTGATACCCTTCACGAAGTTTAATTCTTTCCTCAATTTCTGCATTCATATCGTCAATATCTTTTTGCGTTAATTCATCAAACATAGGCTTATTATAGCATAAATTACACGTTAAAAGAATAAATTTGGCAATATTGATAAAAAATATTATGGACAAAGTAAAAATTACTTTATGTTTTAATTAAAAAAAATCAAAAATAAAAATTTAAAAAAATTTTAAAAAATGTCATAAAACTGTTGACAATATAAAAATTAGTGCTATAATATTAGCAGTCTAAGATTAGGAGTGCTAGCAAATAATGATATCAATTTGTTAGTGACTTAACTAGACAAAATTATAAAAAAGGAGATATTTTTTATGAGAGATATGATTGAAAGATTTGATGACTGGGATTTGGGGGAACTGTTTAATGGTTTGTTTGAGCCTGTTAGGTTTGACAAGCAAATGAGAGCAACGCAAATGAAAACAGATATAAAGGAAGATGAAAATGGCTATGAACTTGACATTGATTTACCGGGCTTTGAAAAAAATGAAATTGATGTATCACTTAAAAATGGCTATTTAAATGTATCAGCAAAAAAGGCAGAGAAATTTGAAAGTAGCAAAGAAAATTTGGAACATAAAGAACATGAAAAGGAAGAAAAAGGATGTGGTTGTGAACATGAAAATTGCAATTGCAAAGAGCACAAAAAACCATATATAAGGCGTGAACGTAGTTATTTTGCAAGTAGAAGTTTTTATGTTGGTGACAAAATTAAAGAAGAAGACATAAAAGCTAAGTACAATAACGGCGTTTTAAGTTTATTTGTGCCAAAAGAAAATCCAAAACAACTTGAAAGCCGTAAAATTAGCATTGAATAATTAAATAGCAAAAATCACGGTTGTAGCCGTGATTTTTATTTTTTAAATTTATAAATTTTATTTTTTTTAAACTATTTCTTTTTTTGACATTTTGGGCAAATTCCATAAAACATCAACTCATGGCTATGAACTTCGTAATCTAATAGCCTTGAAGGTGTTTGAATTGCACCAGACATTTCTAGTGGTTCAACCTTTCCGCAAACTTCGCAAACCAAGTGATAATTGCAACCTGTGTTGAGTTCGTATCTATCAGCCTGACCTACTGTGCTAATTTTTTTAAGTTTACCACTTTCGCAGTATGCACTTAAATTTCTATATAGAGTTGCGCGCGAAAAATTAGGACTGCTTTGCCTTAATTTTTTAAGTAATTCATCAGCAGTTGGAGTATATCCTTTTTTGAAAGCACTCAAAATCATTTCTTTTGTTTCTGTGTTTCTATTCATATTTCCACCTGTACCTTTTAATATAACTATATAAAAATGTTAAATATTTGTCAATTGTTTTAGATGGTTTACTTCTTTTTTATCTCTGTTCCTTGTCTGCCATCAATAATCATATATCCAAGACTTTCAACTTTTGCCCTAATGCTGTCTGCTAATGCAAAATTTTTTTGTATTTTGGCTTGTTTTCTTTCCTCTGCAAGTTTTAAAACTTCTTCTGGTACTTCAAATTTTTCCAACTCATTCTTCTCTGTGGTTAATTCACAGTTTTCAAAAGATAAACCAAAAATTTCATCCATTGAAATTGCTAAATTGTAAACATCTTTTGAATAAGGCATTTCCCTAAGCATTGTCCATAGTTCACCTAGCGCAAAAGGAATATTTAAATCATCATTCACAGCATCTTCAAAATTATGCTTAAATTTTTCAAGTTTTGCCTTATCAACATCGTGGTTACCATTTTTATGCAAGGATAATAAATACATAAGCCTATTTCTTGCAACCTTGCTGGCTTCTAATGCCTCAAAAGTGAAATTCAACTTTTTTCTATAATGACCATTCAAACAAAAATATCTATAATCTAGTGCAGAAAAACCCTTTTCTTCAAGTTCCTCAATTCTGTAACAATTGCCAAGACTTTTGCTCATTTTTCCGCCATCAACTTGCAAAAACTCAACGTGCATCCAAAACTTTGCTTGAAGTTTTCCGGTTAAGCCCTCGCTTTGTGCAAGTTCATTTTCATGATGCACTGGAATATGGTCCACACCACCTGTATGAATGTCAAAAGTGTCACCCAAATATTTTCTGCTCATAGCCGAGCACTCAATATGCCAACCCGGATAGCCTAAACCCCAAGGGCTTTGCCATTTCATTATGTGGTTTTCTGGTGCTTTTATCCAAAGCGCAAAATCGTAAGGGCTCCTTTTTTGCTCATTAACAGCAATTCTAGCACCGGCTTTTAAGTCGTCCAAATTAATTCCACTTAATCTTCCATAATTTTTTAATTTTTTAACATCAAAATAAACATTTCCATCTACAACATATGCCATGTCGTTTTTAACAAGGCCTTCAACAAAATTAATCATATCTTGTATATGGTCTGTGGCTTTGGCAAGTTTTTCGGGCAAATCAATATTTAATTTTTTGCAATCTTCTAAAAACCATTTAGTGTAAAAATCCGCAATTTCAAAAGGTGACTTATTTTCCTTTTTGCTGGCTTTTTCCATTTTGTCTTCACCACTATCGGCATCACTTGTTAAATGCCCAACATCAGTTATATTCATAACGCCGTCAATTTTGTAGCCGTTATATTTTAATACTCGCCTTAAAGTGTCCATAAAAATATATGCCCTCAAGTTTCCAATATGGGCATAACTATACACTGTTGGACCACAAGAGTACATTCTAACTGCATCTTTTTGGATTGGTTCAAAAACTTCTTTTCTTCGTGTAAGTGTGTTGTAAAGTTTAATCATTATTGTTTATTGCTCCTTAGCTAACAAGTTCACTTAAATCTTTTACAGACTCGTCAATTTGTTTCATATTATTTTTATATGAAAGTTGACGTTCAAAATTCTTTTGTGCTTTTTTAAGATATAAGTCTAAAACTTTTTCGCCATCTTCTGTAATTGTATAGGAAATTTCTCTGCCGTCAAACTCGTCTCGCTTTTTTTCAATAAGTTTTTCATTTTTTAGTTTGTTGCATAAAATTGCCAAATTGCTTTTTGCTAGACCAACTTTAAATTGAAGTGTTGCTGGTGTGACAGATTCTGCCTTTGAAATTTCTAACAAAACTTTAATTTTTGAAGTTAGTGTTGCAGATTTTGTTGTCACATCAAAGCCCTCACACAAGTTTTCAAGTCTAACAGCAAGCGACAAGACATTTTTTATCCTATTATAATTTTCCACCATAAGGCCCTCCTTTGTTAATTTTTTGCAGTATCCCTTTTAGCAATTTGATACAGCATATCTCGTCAAAGTGTAAGTCAAAATTATAAATATGCGCATTACTTTAAAGTATATTTTATAATATATAATTGTAATTGTCAAAAAAAATAAAGCATTTTACCATTATAAAATTTTGAATATTTGAAACGTTAATGCACAAAATAGCAATATGAAAAACAAAAAAAATAGTAAAATTTTTAAAAGTTTAAAGAATTTGTTATGCTTTGCAATTGTTATTATAAGTTGTTTTACACTTTTTGGATGTGGTCAAAATGAAGAAAAAATTGGTGTGGACAGCATTGAAATTAGCAAAAAAAACTTGTATATGGCAGAAGGGCAAACAGCAGTGATATCTGCACAGGTATACCCTTTTAATGCCACAAATCAAAGTTATACCTTTGAAAGCAGTAATGAATCCGTTGTTAGCGTTGAAGATGGATTTATAACGGCCAGAAAAGCCGGCGATGCTGTTATTTATGTTTATAGTGAGGACGGCGGTTATCAGGATAGTTGCAATGTGCTTGTAACAAGGGCTAGTGATAATTTGGCGCTTAATGGGTACAACAACTTAAACATGCCACCAAAGGAACTTGAACCAATATATAATAATGATGAAACGGGCGAACAGGTTAGCAAAAAAAATGATGCAAACAGTGAAAAGCGCTATACGGCCAAAAATTTAAATAATAAAAATAGCAATAACACTAAAAACAATGAGCACATGTACAATAAAAATAAAAAATATGGCTCACGTGTATCAAATGAATATAAAAACAATAATGACATACCCAAGCAAAAAAAAGTGAGCAGAAATTTTAAAGACATGATAAAAAATCAAGCACAAATTGTTAATGCAGAAGTTCAAAATGATATAACAGCAGGTAAAAGCGTTATTGAAAATTTAAAGTTAGATTTGCAAAATTCAATACAAAGTTTAAATGCAGAAAAAGATATGATTATGAGTGATATGCCACATCTTTTTAAAACAAGTTTGACCGATGCTTTTGATAACATTAGATGTGATATGATTGATATGTTTATAAACGCAAAGCAAAGTATTTTGGATGACTTAAGCAAAACTGAGGAAAACCTTGAAAGCGGTGAATATAGCGTTGAAAGCAAAAATCTTAACGGTGTAACTTTTGTGGTAATTAAAAATAATGCCAATGAAGGCGAATAAATTAAGTAAACTAAAAAAAGTTAAACGTTGCTGTTTAACTTTTTTTACATACAAAATCGTTATTTATATCAATAATCGTAGTCATGGTCATAATCGTAGTCATGGTCATGATCATGATAATTAAAACAATCATAATATGTTACTTCTACACTTTTTTTAGGCAATGGGCTTTTTTTAAGATATTTTACATTAAACATATCAATATATTTGTTGCAAATTTTTATCCATTCGGTTAAATTTAAATTATATTCAAAATTTTCTAAAAAAAGCCAATTAACTACTTTGGAACCATCAATGTTTTTGCTATCAACAGTTGAATCAACTTCATTCAATTTATTGAGTTCGGAACTTTGCATATCTATATCGCAATTTTTTAAAATTTCTTGCTCTTCATTAACAAATTTTTTAAGTTCTGATATCCTTTTTAATCTATCAGCTTTATCTGTTTCTAAACGTTCAACTTCATTTTTTAATTCTTCATACAATTCGTGTATTGTATAGTGGCAATGCTTGTTCATAGAGTCATAGTCTTTATATAGGTCTCTTAAATTCAAATTGTATTCGTAATTATCTTGCTTTGCTATTTCGCCCTCAATTTCTTCTAATCTCTTTTGAGCGTTTTGTCTTTCTTTTTCGCTCAATCCTTTTTTTGATGAATGACTTGTGTGACTACTACTCTTGCTCTTAGATCCACTACTGTAATCACTGCTGGTAGATGTAGGTCCGCTATCATAAGTTGTGATTAAATCAGGCGTTACAACGACGTGTCCATTAACATTAACCCATATATAATGGTGTGTACTTGAATCATCATGATATCCTAATAAACTAAATAATTTGTTTCTTTCTGAATATAGCCATGCACAATGGTCATAATTTTCCGGCTTATAAACTTTTTCACACATTTTTAGCATTTTTTTGCTTTGCTCTGCCAAATCTTCTCTTAATTTTTCTAAACATTTGATTGCTGCACTTTTTCTGGCAATATCATAATTTAATTCGTTTAAATTTTCAACACGGTAATTATGGTCGTCCACCAATTTATTGTAGCCCTTTATAATTTGTTTTTCTGCACTAAAAATTTTTAATATGCTATTTATTACGCCATATTCTTTTATGCCCTTATCTTTATAGTAGTAAGGATTCATATCAATAGCCTCACAATAATTTTTAATGTTGCTATTATGCCTTTTTATTGTTTTTGCGTTAACCATATATATAACCTCTGTGCAAATTATACCACACAAAAACACAGTTTGCAATACCCTTATTAAAAATTGTTGACTAATTGTCAAACTACACTTAAAATATATATGTATGAAAAAGAAAGAAGAAATTAAAAGAGTTGCAATTGTAACAGGGGCATCTAGTGGAATTGGCCTTGCCACTGCCAAAATGCTTATGCAAAAAGGCGTAATAGTTTATGGCTTAGCATTTAATGATTTTGAAGTGGATTTTAATTACATAAAGTGCGACGTGACAAATTTAGAACAAATTGAAAGTGCAGTTAAAAGTGTTTTTGAAAAGGAAGGCAGAATTGACTATTTGGTTAACTGCGCTGGTATGGGAATTTCTGGAAGCGTAGAAAACAGCCCTAATGAAAAAATACAAAAAATTTTTAATGTAAACTTTTTTGGAACAGTTAATATGTGTAAAGCAGTTTTACCGTACATGAGGAAAAATAAATATGGCCACATTGTAAACATAAGTAGTGTTGCAGGCGAATTACCAATCCCTTTTCAAACTTTTTACAGCGCCACTAAAGCCAGCATTGAAAGTTTTACGGCAGGCTTTAATATGGAAGTTAAACCTTTTGGAGTTAAAGCAGTATGTGTGTTGCCGGGAGACACTAAAACGGGTTTTACAAGCGCAAGAGAAAAAAATGCTACCGATGACAAAAGTTATGGCGCAAGAGTAACTAACAGTGTTGGTCAAATGGAAAAAGATGAACAACATGGTATGACGCCAGAAAGTGTTGCGAAAGTTATTTGTAAAGCACTTTTTAAAAATAACCCAAAACCTATTAACGTTGTTGGCTTTAAATACAAGTTCTTCATTTTCCTTTCCAAAATAATGCCAAAGCGTTTTGCTTACTGGGTGCTTTACAAAATGTACGCCTCTAAATAAATTTTAAAAAAACCTATTGCAACATTTAAAAAAATATATTAAACTATAAATAGTAAAACAAAAAATATGTTTGCTATTTATTTTTGTTTTAGGAGGCTACAATGGCAAAAACAGTGGATTATTATAAACTTTTGGGTATAAGCATTTTTGCAAGTGAAAATGAAATTAGAAGTGCATATCTTAGCAAAATTAAACATTATCACCCAGATAAATATAAAGGAAATAAAAGAGAAGCAGAAAATATTACATCAGAATTGAACATGGCTTACGACACTCTTAAAGACAAAGACAAAAAATTTGTATACGACTCTAAGTTTGGGTTTGACAAGCAAAGGGAAAGTTTTTTGTTTGAACAAGAAAAAGAAAAACGCAAGAAAGAGAAAAAAACAAAAAAAGCAGCAAGAAAAAAACCTAATATAAATACTGCAGACTATGCCAC
>DMLH01000049.1 GCA_003453435.1 Clostridiales bacterium
ACGCTTAATATTTTATCTACCAAAAAATGCATAATTCCCCAGGAATATGGCCAGGAACAACTATGCTATGAGTATAAATGCACATACAATAACTACACATATTATGTTTATATTTCAGGCAAAACAGGGCAAGAGGTTGAAACACTTAGAGTTATTAAAACAACATCTGGCAATTTGCTACAATAATCATCTTATTTACTTTTAAATAAAATTAAATAACGGCATAAATAAAACAAGCGTTTCGCTTGTTTTTACTTTTCTATACATAAAATATAATCACTTGTTACTTTAAATATTTTTGTCATATTTATTACTGATTTAACATCTGGCAAACTTTTACCGAGTTCCCAAAGCGATATTGTATCTTGACTTACGAATAGCAAATCTGCCAATTGTTGTTGCGTTAAATTTTGTTCAAGTCGCAAACTTTTAATGCATTCATTTATTTTCACCTTTTAATTATACGAAAAAATTTCGTAAAACGCCTTGCAAACGAGAAATTCTCGTATATAATAATGTAAAATATTATATTTTTTTACAAAATTTAGTAAAAAGTTGATATAATGTTTTAAATATAGTAAAATAAATAAGTAAGGATAAGTTAGTGTATATGGAAAAGAATTATGAAAATATGGGTATTTATGATTTAAGAAATTATGCTAGAGTAATGGGTGTTCATTCTCCAACCACATTAAAAAGAGCAGAACTTATTGAAAAAATAAATGAAATTATAAACGGAAAAACCCCAGATGCGAAAAAAACAAACAAGGGTAGACCACCAAGGCATAAAGCAGGTAGTGAATTTGTTTTGGACTTTGTTTTGCCAAATAAGTTATTTGAAAATCAAAGCGAAGGAAGATATGCCAACTTTTTGTCAGACAATGAAAGGACGATTTTAAAAAATATTTTAAGCGAAAGCAATTCGGTTTCTAACGACAACATTTTGTTTAAAGGATATTTTAAAGCGCAAAATGAAAATTATGGATTTGCTTGTTTTAAAGGATATTTAACAAAATATTACAAAGAAAACACAATTATTTTAAGCGAATTATTTAATAAGTATTGTTTAAAAGATGGTGACTATTTGGTTGGTGTTGCAAAGTATATTCCAGAAAAAAACATTTTGCTTGCAACAGAAATAAACTATATAAATGATACTAGCGTTAGCAATGAGATTGCAAGGTTAAATTACGAAAGCATTATGCCAAAGTATCCAACAACAAAATTGCTTTTTAGCAATAATTACGATTTTGAAATAGCAAGTAAATTTTTTCCTATGGCAAAAGGCTCCAGAGTTTGCATTAATATGGCAAATGAATTTAAAAAACTAGAATACGTTAAATGCTTATTAAATTCATTTGCTAAACTAAACAATTTAAGAACCATTTTAGTTTCAATCGATGATAGTCCGGAAGATATAGGTTCCATAATAATGAATTGCCCAGATATTGAAGTATGTATGCTGTCCGCAAACCAAACCAGAGAGCAGTTTTTTGAAGCGGTAGAAAATTATATAAGTAATTGCAAAAATAGGTTAGAATTTAAGCAGGATGTTGCGGTTGTATTTTATAGTGCAAATAAATTCATCAGTTCTTATGCACAAAGCCTAATTATAAGCCAGAATTTGTCTGAAAACACTGCAGATATTTTAGCAATAAACAAAGTTAAAGATATATTTAATTTAAGCCGAGGCTTAAATTTTGGAAGTTTAACAATGGTAGTGTTTGATGCACCTAAAAATGTGGTTGAATGTGCAAATTGCTATTTGCAGTTAAACAATTTGCCATATGAAAATACTCAAGTTTATTTGGACTTTAATTCCTCTTTTACAAAAAATGCAGATAAAATTTTAAGCGAAGCAGAATATAAACGCAGGCAAGAACTACTAAATGATTTTGATGTTTCAAAAGTAAAAGATATTTTAAAAAAAATGTAAATATTTAAAATAATAAATAAACTATGCGATTGCGGATTTTTTAAACAATGAGCAATAAAAAACACATTGATAAACAATGTGTTTTTTTATTTGTATTTAGTATGTTTTACAATTAAGTGTTATCTTACTCTCATCCTCTTTCTAAATAAGATAAATGTAATTGTTAAACCACCCACAACAACACTTGCAACAACAATAACAATTATAGCAATTGAGTTAAGAGGTTCAACTTTTGTCACAACCAAACTTGAAATTGTGTTTCCGCTAAGTGTTTCCAGCGTGACATTGTACCTTGTGTTGCTTGATAATGTGACGGTTGCCGTGCTGTTTGCCGAAGCACTGTTAATATCCGCATAGACAACGCCGTTTATTTTTAACTGACACTCACCAATTTTAGAATAAATTTGGTAGTAGTTAAGTTCTAAAGTAATTTTCTTTGTTGTTTTGCTACCTTCTGCAATGCTTGGAATAATTAAAACATCTGAATCATTATTAATCCAAACAGAATAGGTAAATTCTGCTTCTCCAACAATTTTGTCTAGTTTGGCTTTTACAGTAATTTGATATACACCGCTTCCACCAATACCATCGGTTAAACCAGAAATTGCAAATTTGTTTATTGAAGATGTGTTAAGAATAGATTTAATATCTTCAGTTATATCATTATTATTTTTAACAATCTTCGTTACTTCATATCCGTTTAAACCAATATATTCGTGCATAAGTCTTGCTTCGTTAGGGTTTAAAATTGTAAATTTAACATTTGTAACAACTTCATTTGTCAAACTGCCACTTGCATCTCTATTCAAATAACCTTTTAATGTTATGTTGTATGTTCCGTATGAGTTAAATATATATGAGTCTTTTTCAACAACAGGAGAGTATGGCTCACCATTTAATGTGCAAGAAATTGTGTAAGACCTTCCGTTATTATCATTTACAAAATTTGAACGTTGTTCTACAAACATGCTAACTTTTTCATTAAATATTGAATTATACAATCCTTTTTTACCATTTAATTTATAAGTGAAATTGTTGATTAGTGATATTTCAAGATATTCACTATTGCCAAACAGATGTTGATTTCCTGCTAAGTCATACACATAAATTTTATATTGACCAGCAGTTTTTAATTCAATTTTACATGGTTTTTCAGCACTAAACTCGTTTTTGTTGTACTCGTTAACAATACCCAGGTCCTTATTTTCATAAACAATTCTAACTCTTATAATATTTACAGAATTATCTATAATGCCAAACTCGTTATAGGATGGTAGTGTTAAAAGAATTTTTTCAGCATTAGATTTTACGTATTTAGAAGCGATAGAACTTGTAATAGTTTCTTCCTCGCCGTCAATAGTTTTATATTCTGTTATTGTTGAAATGTTTTGTAGTAAGTTGCTTGTTTTTTCAATTTGAGTTAAAGCAATATATTTTTCATAACTAAAATTATCATCATCAGAATAAATTCTGTAAACTTTTGTAGTTAAATCACTTTTTGACAAGTCCTGCTCAACCTTTAAATTTCTCTCTTGGTTAACATCAACAGTCATTTCGTAAATTGAAACGTACGTGTCAATGTTGTGCGTAGGGTGTTTTACTGGGCTAGGTGAGAGGAATATTGTAGAGCCATTGGCATTTGCCTTAACAGAGTAATAAATTGCGTCACTCTTAACATATTCAAATCTGTATATTTTTGATGCGCCCAATTCATTTGTGGCTGTTATTGTGTAAGTGCCAAATTCGTTAAATAGGAACTTATCATCAATTACTCCATAATCTTTTGTGATTGTTATGTTTTCGTCATTTTTGTAAGTTCTTTTTGCTGTGATTGTGGTTTTTATTGGGTAAGATGCTTCGACATCAACTTGCTCATATGATAAGTATACAAGTTTTGAAATGCTAAACTCATAGTTATCTGCATCAATATCAAAGCAGTGTTCGTGTGAACCACCATCAATGAAATGCAATTCCGCAATTTTTGTGTAATTGTGAACGCAAATTTGATAATTTCTTTCAGCTGTATCTTTAAATACAATTAAGTAAGTATCATCACCAATTCCTATTCCGCCTTTGCTGAATATAGAAATTCTTTCAACATTGTTTGAATTTGGTTCTGCATTTATTCTATATTCTTCAGTTATATCAACCCAGGTGTTTTCTTCACTTAAAATGTATATAGTAGGTTTACTAAATATTTTTGGTTGATATTCAAACATAACGTTTGATGATGTGTAATACTCTGCATATTTGTCAAATGATTCTTTTGAAATATCGCCAATGCTTATAGGAGCATAACTTTCATTTTTAATGTAGTTATTATCAAACACTAACATATTTTCAAAAGGTGTTTGCTTAATGCCTAGTATAAAGTTTTCTTTATATTCAATTCCAAAGTTGTCAGTATACTTAAACCAAAGGTTTCTAACTCTTTGAGAACTGTATGTAAATACATATCTAATAACATCATCCTGAGTTGAATAATCAGTTTGTATGCTTTTATTATTGCTATCAAACTGCAGTGGTTCACTTGGTAGTGTTCCATTGTTGTCAGCCTCATAAACCCTTAAAGTTTTTAAGTATGTTCCACCATATCTATTTGGGTCAATTGTCACAATCAAACTTGTGGAAGTTATGTTTGCATCTAATTCATATTTTTGGCCAGGTGTACGATAGTTTATATCTATTAATGCATATTTTGGCGTTGAAATATTAATTTTATAATATTTGCCAACATGTTCGGTGTCCACAATAAAGTTGTTTATTTGCATTACTGCTTCTTCCAAATCAACAAATTGACTTCCGCTTAATGGAGATACATAAAGCGGGTCCAATTTGTTTGAATTTTCTGCCATATCAGCAACAGTAATAATAAACCATTCACCCATATTGCGGAATCCTTTAGAATTTGTATCCGTGTCTTCCGCAAAGAACTCTGCTTTTAAATTATTAATTTCAAAGTATGCACTTTCCATTAAGTTAAGGTGAACATCCGTTGGGATTGCTTGGCCCTCAATTATTGATGTTTCTTTGTAAACAATTTCTTCATTTACAATATCGCTTAACACGTAAACTGTGTAAACTCTATAGTTATCTGCACAGTCTTTTTCAATAACTTCATAATAGCAACCTTTTTCAGGGAAGGTGAATCTAGCCACGTTTCCGTAAATTTCTGTGTATGCCTTTACAAATACATCTTGACCAAATTCATCTTTTTGCGTAATGTATAAGTTAGGGTTAAAGTTTAATCTTGTTGGTGCATCTTGTGTTTTGTTATATCTTGGGTCACCAGGAACTAAACTTTGTTGGTTAATTCCAGTGTCGTCTTTATACTTATCGTATTTTCTGTACCAAATAGATTCTAATTCGTTTAAGTTGGTTTCTACATTAAGCAAATCTTTTTGCCAGAAGTTACTTTTTGGAGGCAACTCAAAACTAAATTCGCTGTCTACAATAAATGCATAATTTTCAAAATTGATTACTGAACTATAATCTTCAAATTCTTCTTTTGATTCATTAATGTTTGGCAAGTAATTGTCTGAATTATATAAATTGCTAAAATTGTGTTGCGGTTTTTCATAGTCAAAGTAAATAATTTTTGTTGTGGTTAAACAGTCGCCGTAGTATTGAGGAGTATTTGTTAAATATTTAAGCACAATTTCAATTCTGCAATTTCCAATTTCTTTGTTAATAACAGAACTAAAGTCTTCAAAGTTTATATAACGCAAACTAGTGTTTTCAGCATCACTATGAACTATTTTTGAAACGCCGGAGCGATTAATGCTGTCCTTATCACTATACAAAACAACTTTTCTGCCACTTTCAAAAATTTGAGTTATTGTAATGTCGTTTTCATTAATTTGAGAGTTAATTTTTTTATCATCTATGTTCCAAGTTAGGGATACGTTTGTACTATTTTTACTAATATAATTACTTTGACTTTCTGCTAATACTGACCAGTTTTCATTTTCAACAAAACTTGCTTGAGGAGCAGTTAAGTTAACACCCAAACTAAATTCAAGTGACGTTTTATTAATCGGCTCATCATTTTGGTCAGATATAATTATGTAATAATTTGAGTGTGCTCCGTTAAAATGATTATTGTTGTCAAATATATCAATAGCTTTTTTAATATCATCTTCACCGTCAAAAACTTCAAAACCAATTCTGTTAATATTAATTTTTGTAATATCAGGATCATTCAATTGTTCAAATTCTTCTAGTGTTAACAAGTCGCCATCAAGTTCTGCATTATAATTAAATGAATATTTGTAATTAGCATAATTGGAATCATTAATTTTGCCAGGTTGTCTATTAGTAGTAAATATTTCATCCACAACAAAATCTTGCAAAAAGTCCTTTCCAGAGAATGTATAACTGTTGTTTTCATTGTCATAATCACCAAATTTAAGTGAAATTGTTTCACCAACATAATGGTTGTTGCTAATTGTTTTATTCTCAGTGCTAATCAAGTTGTTTCTGTCAATGTAGAAGGTATAAAGTCTTACTTGATCTTCCATCTTTACTGTTTCATCTGTAAAGCCTTTGTATGTACGTTGTATTACATACATTCCAGCCACAGTTGCTGTATCGCCATCAAATCTCGCATCATGCAAAGCATTAATTGGGAATTTCAACTTTGTTCTTTCAACACCTTGAATTTCACCATTATTGGTTTCCTGAGAATATTCTTGCACAAGTTCTTCTGTGGTAAGTTCAAACATTCTTGTGTAGTTAGAACTGTAAGGGTAGTTTATATTAATTGCGCCATCATTATTTTTAAGTTCAAATGTTAAAGGATAGAACATACATTGTATGCTTGTAATTTCCAATTCACCTGCACCATCTATCCAACTAAAGTACAAGTTCTTTTTGTTGCTAACGCCATCCACATTCAATCTTTTTTCGGTGGAGTCACCAAAACTGTCAAAGTGGGAATTAGAGTTAATAATTTGAACATTTTTTTGTGGCTGGCCAGATACAAGAGCTCTTAATGCGCTTTTGTCAAATAACATTTCAACTTTGCCTGTAAAAGCATTACCCATTTGGTCAAACACTGCAATTTTAAATAAGTGTTCGTTTTCTTTAATGTTTTTTTCAAATTCATCTTGTGCTTTAATTGTGTAAGATGTATTTGTGCTTATATTGTGTGGATCGTTTGCTACTTCACAACGATTGTTTTCATTTTTGTAATAAATTGTGATGCCTTTCTTTTGAATTTTACTTTCGTCCTTATCAGTAATTGATTTATTAATTTGGTTGCTTCCATTTATTTTAACAAGTAAATAGTTGTCTGCCCCATCACTATATATGTCAAACTGACTAATGCCAGCAACTTCTGGATTTAATTGGCTTAAAGTATTTGCGTCAACATCAAGCTTAATTCCCTTGTTTTCTCCCCAAATAATTTCTGTGTCTAGGTTTACTATATTGTCGGCACCTGATACATAACTAGGTATTTTGGTTGTTTTGCCATTAATTTTTTGTAGTAAAGCCGGAGAAGTTGTATCTTTGACTAGTCTTCTTATATATGTATTGCCTGCTTCATCTTCAAATGTAAATATGTAAATTCCGTCACTACTCAACGCAACAGTGTTTGGCTTAAACACATTTTCAACAACTGTTGAATTATATGCAACGCCATCATTTCTTGTTGAAATTACTGCGCCGTTAGGAATTATTTTGCCATTATTCAAAATCTCTGCTTCAAAATCATTGTTTAAATTTATCGGCATAAATGTGTAAGAAACTGAAATTTTAGCGCCACTTCTTTTTCTTTGTGTGGCTTCAATTTTTTCGGCGGTTTTAGAGTCAATTGTTCCATAAATTATTGTAAATCTTTTATTGGTAAATAATTGTGTGTCCAAAATTTTCCTACTGCCATTTTCATAATAAAGTGGGCCTGAGCCGTCCTCGTAAAACTCAACAATATTTTCGCCTTCGCCAATATTCTCTTTATCAATTGTAAAGTTGGTCACAACAGATGCAGAGTATATGTATTCATAAATGGCTTTTTTTGGGTTGTAGGCATATGTGCATGGTCCATATTCAATTATCACTGTATAAAAACCGTTTTTGCTTACACTAATAATGCCACGTTGTAATTTTTCCAATTCGGCTGGGCTCATGTTGTTTGTAATTACTTCTGCATAATCTAAGTCGTTTTTGTGTTCATCAAATTCGTTTCTAAATACAATAACATTTGGTTTAACATCAAATGGGTTGTTCAATGTTTCTTCCCAATTAATTTCAACAATTTTATTTGTATATCCGCCAGTCAATAGCTCTGATTTATTTTCGTAGTCGTCAGCACCATATTGATAAAAATCTACTTTTGGTTCAATATTTTCAATTTCAAAAATAAATATTTGTGTTTGGTATGTAGGGTCAACCTTTGTGCTTTTAACTTTTGTTCCAAGCAAATAGTCATAGTCTGCATATTCATATGTCAAGCAAACCACGTAAAGTCCGTTATCTGTAAAACGAGTATTGCTTGTTAAAGCCCTTTTGGTGGCCACATTATTACTACCGGCAGACACAAACAAATTGCCTTGCTTTGAGTAATAGTAGAAATAACTTTCGCTTATAGAGCCTTTTAGTTGTGCATAATATTTAAAGAATAGTGGTGCTTGATTTGTTTTTGCAAGTTTTCCATTTAATAAATTTACAGGATAACTTACTGTTTCTTCTGTTAAATCTATATTAGTTCTGCATGTTCCATTAAAGTCTTCATTAGAATTTGTCACATTGGCAAAAATTGACTTTGAAATGTCTTGGTCAACATATGCCATTTCTTTTTCAGTTGCCCCGGTTTGATTTTTGTACTCACTGTGCATTAATTGATATCCAAACACTGTAAGTTCATAGGAGTGTATCAAATTCCAATTTTCTTTTTCAAAAGTAAATCTCCTGTTAATTTCAGTTGCATCATTACTATTTTTTGCAAAAACAGTATCTCCTAAAACAAAGTTAACGCTTAAAACATATTTTCCAATCTCGTTAAATTGTATTGATGCAATGTATTGCTCGTGCTCCACTTCAGTGTCAGGGTAAATGTTTACTTTCTTTTCAACTGGCAAATACTCAACCCAACTATTTGATGGATTATTATAGTTTATAACGAGTTTTGGTTCTAAAGCATTTGAAGTGTCCAATGAAGTTGTCACAAATGTGGTTATTCCATACATTGTTTTTGCATAACTAAAATTATATCTTGAAGCATCGTATGTAATTGTAGGGTATTGTATATGTTGGCTATCTTCTAAAGAGTTTAAATTTCCATTGTAGTCAACTGTTGTAAAGTTGCTGTAATAGAAATAATCTTTTTCAGATTTAAGTTCGCCTTCATAAAATTGTTTGTCAATTCTTTCAACGTTGTAAACCCTAGGCTCTGTTTTGGCATGGTTTATGTTGACATTGCTGTTATAAATACCGTTGTAGTAAAAAGGCGTGTCGTTGTTGTCTTTATCCTTAACGCGCACAATCTGGGCACTTGATTCAATATTATCTCTTGGATGTGCACCTTCATTAGTGCTTCCATGATAATTTGGGTTAATGTAATAGTTTTCGCTTAACATGTAAAAACTTGTGGATTCAATATTGCCTACTGTAACGTTTCCATTTACATTTAAATTATAAGTAAACACAAAATCATAAATTCCTTGTGCTGAAAATTCATCAATTTTTGTGGATGTAGTTGTGTTGGTTGTTGAATTTCTTGCAAGTTTTTTAATATTGGTTAAGTCAAAAAGTTGAGAGTACCAACTTGATTGTGTTTGTGACGATGTTGTATAATCACCCGGATTAATTTCTAATATTTCATTTTTGTAGTTTGTTAACTTTATGTTTACCGATAAGCTTAACAAGGTTGCAGATTTATTTGTGTTTGCTTTAAACTGAACAAGTACAAATTCTTTGGTGTTATATTGTTTTGTGCTTGTAACTTGTTCAAAGTTTGCATTTTTCAGCATAAAGATATTGTCGTTTTCGTTTGCGTATTGAATAAATGTTTGAGGCTGAAGTAATTTATTATTGGTACTGTCTACAATAATGTTGTTTCCACTTAAGTCATCTTTCAAAAATGGATTCTTTTCCATTTCTTGCAAATTGTTTAAATCAACTTCTTTTTCAACAATGTCTCCCAAGGTGTATGTGTTGTCTGGAAGTTCCGTTTTAGTATATATAGTTTCATCTGCTTGGTTTAACTCATTATTTGTCGAGTCGTAAATGTAGTATGTAGTATCTAAAACTGGCGCACCATGCGCTTTATCATAACTGTTGTATAAAACATAGTACTTGTTATTGTTTTCATACAATTTAACTTTTGCAACAATTGGTTCTGGGTCAGACGCCGCAAAAATTTTATTTTTTTGATTTAAAAGCAAAATGCCTGCAAAAGAACCTATCAAGATTGATAAGACTAAAGTTAATGTCAACACAATTTTTTTCTTAAGTGATCCCATACAATACCTCTTTTATACAAGATAATTCTATCACATTTAAAATTCAATAACAAACATTTTAATATATTTACTATAATATATTAAGTAATTTTTTTTGATATATACAAAGTTTGGGCTAAATTGCAATAATTAATGGCTAAAAATTCAAGTAGGATTTAAAATATAATGTTAATAACAAAATTAAATTTTGCATATTCCATTTTATACATGTGTCAATTGTTTTTTTTGGTTTAAATAATGTAAATTAAATCATAATTTTCATAAAAATATGTTGCATATTTCAAAATTCAAACAATAATCATTTTTATTGTAAATATTTTACTTAATGATACGATATTTCGTCTCATTAACTTTAAAAAAAGTTAGACATTTCTAATAAAATCAATGCGTATATTGCTTTACTTATTAACGCGTATTACACAAAAAAAGGATGCAATTTTGCATCCAATTTTTAATTATCATTTTTCTTAAATTTTGAAAAGTCAAAATCAAAATCATCGTCGTCATCATCTTCTGTTTTTAAAACAAGTTTATTTCTCATTTTAATGTCGTAATATGTTCCAATTTCATCAAATGGTTTGGTCACAACGTGTCCTGGAGGTGATGGTATAAAGTGATAATCTGGATTTTTGTAAGTAGGTGTAAAGATTGTTCTCATAGAGTAGTGACCATAACTATTTATAACAACCTCATATGGCTTTAAGTGGTCAAGTTCATTAGGGCTAATTAATGGCACGTTAACAAGGTTTGTGCTTACATTTGAACCGCTACTTTTACTCATGCCAGATTTAACCGTGTCAAATTGTTGTTGACCGCTTGTAGATGTATTAGTAGATACATTTTTCATTTCAAGTGTAATTTCACCAATATTTTTTGAGAATTCTTCACGAGTTTTCTGGTCCTTTGTACCAATGTAGATATGAATGTTACAGTTATTTTTAATTGTTGCAGCATCCTGTTCGCCGTAAACAGAGTTTAACTGTGTGTAGTCCTGAACAACAAGTGCAAGGAATATTCCACGGCTACGGCCAGCAGTAATAAAGCTTTTCATTTTTTGAATTTTTGGCAAGTTACCGAACTCATCAAGTAAGAAATATACGTGACGAGGGAGTGTAATGTTAACTTTATCTTTATTTGCAATTTCAATGAGAGATTTGTATAGTTGTGTAATGTAGATATTTGCAAGGCCATGTCTTGTGTCTCTTTCGTCTGGAATTATAATAAACAATGCTGTAGGTTTATCAACAAAGTGTGAAAAGTCTAGGTCTGTTGAACTTGTTAATGCACCAATACTTTGGTCAAACATGTTCATTGCTTGGCTTACGTGTGATAAGAAGCCCTTTGCTGTGCTTGCTGCTGTTGCAACAACTGTGTTGGCAAGTTTAACGGCCTCACTTGTTTCTTCACGGCCACTGAAGTATTCCTTCAATGTTTTCATGTTGTCATCGCCTTGGTCTCTTAAACCAGCAATTTTTGAAACGTTAAATAATGTAAATTTTTCTTTTGTGAGTTTAAGTTCTGGAATAAGTGAGTCTTCAAGCATTGCCATCATAATACCACGAATAAAATCTCTTGCACCATCACTCCAAACAGGGTCTTGTCCGCTGGTTGGCGATAATGCTAGGGCAATGTCTTGTATATCTTCATAGGCACTGTTTATAAGTTCTTGTTTTCTTGTAGTTAATGATAATTTAAGCGTTTCTTTGTCTGGATATGCAACACCTTCAAAAACATACCATTCGTTTCCATATGTTGCGCCAACAACTGGCTCAAATTGTTTGGGATCAAATTTACCTTGAAAAACTTTAACTTCTTTAACAAGGTTGTGTGCTCGTTGATATTTTTCATAAGCGGGCTCAATTGGGTTCACTCTTGAGGATTGATTTGGCTCACGCAAATTTATGCACTGCACGTCATACCCGCAATTTCTTAAATATTGAGCATTGTGGGCAAAAAGTTCTCCTTTAGGGTCACTCATCACCATACTTGGTTTACTACCGCATTGCGCAAGCATTTGAATTGTTGGGTCTACAAACATTGTTGTTTTACCACTTCCAGTTGTACCGATAACAAGTGTATGAATAGGCTTTTGCATGTTTATTTCTGTGTGCGCGCCAACTCTTTCTGCCCTTAAAGGTATACCATCAAACTTGTGATTTTTTAAATCTCCAAAGTAGCAAAAATGATAATCTTTGTTTGTTTTTAATTCTTTCAAACTAACGAGTTTTGCACTAAAATAGGCCTCTTTTTCTTCGCCAGTTGCAGTTTTTCCTCTTCTTGCACTTCCAAGTGTGGAGTTGCTTTTGGATGAATCGGAACTATTAGACCATTTATTAAGGGCGTATATTACATACAATAGCAAAACGCCACCAATTGTAATAAATGTTGTGGTATGCGTTAAAAACTCTGTTCGTATAGGCACAATGGCACTGTGCCCATTTGTTACACAGGTTATAACATAACCAGCGGCCAAACCAATTGCAATTAAAATAACAAGCCATAAAACGAATTTTGCAAATTTATTCATAATTATCTCCTAGTATATTATATATAAATTCTAACACATATTTTTGCACGTGACAAATAAATTTAGTTATTTTATTGCCATATAAAC
>DMLH01000095.1 GCA_003453435.1 Clostridiales bacterium
CTGCAAAATTTTTAAGAAAAATACCAAACGGACTATTGAAATTTGCAGTTAATGTTTTAAAATGGATGGATAGGCACAACTGTATGCCTAAAAAGATTATTGAGGTAAGTCCATTTCACACAAGTTGCTTTTTGACAAACATGAAAAGCATTTCCACGGATTATGTTTATCATCATTTATATGATTTTGGAACAACAGGCATGTTTGTTGGGCTTGGTAAGGAACACGTGGAACCGGTAGTTAATGATGTGACAAAAGAAATTGAGCCGGGTAAGGTTTTAAGACTGGGAATTGTTATTGATGAAAGGATTTGTGATGGGTTTTATTATGCTAAAAGCATAAAACTTATTAAAAAACTGCTACAAAACCCTGAATTACTTGAAGAAAAATACGTTATTCCTGAAAAGGATAAGGTTTACACAAAAAAACAGATAAGGGCTAAAAAAAGAGTGGCTAAAAAAGAACTTAAACGTAAACGCAAAGAAGAAAACGCGAATAAAATTTGTATTTAAAACTGGCACTTTAGTGCCTTTTTTATCATCTTTACGCAATTAAATTGGTTAACCAACTTTGTAATCAAATTTTTGTTTGACAAATTTTGTTAATCCTTAAATATTTTTTAGTAAATTTTCTATTGCCTTTTTGATTTTTTTGTGAGATAATTTTTGTATGAAAGTTTACTGTATTAGTGATTTACATTTAAGTTTAACTTGCGATAAGCCTATGGATATTTTTGGGCCAGTGTGGGAAGGATATTGGGACAAGATTGTTTTAGATTGGAAAAGCAAAGTAAGTGAGGACGATATTGTTTTAATTTCGGGTGACATAAGTTGGGCAATGAAACTTGAAGATGCAATTTGTGATATACTTGAAATTAACAAATTGCCAGGCAAAAAGGTTTTTATAAGAGGTAATCACGACTATTGGTGGAAAAGTTTATCTGCAATAAGAAGTTTGTTGCCTGAAAACTGTTATGTAATTCAAAATGATAGTTTAAAAATTGGAAATTATGTTTTTTGTGGAACTAGAGGCTGGAACATTCCTGAAAATGAAATTGTTAATGATGAAGACAAAAAAATGCTAAACAGAGAGATGCAAAGATTGGAACTTTCATTAAAGAGTGCAAGTACAAAATTGTTAGAAGGCGACAATTTGGTTTGTTTAATTCACTATCCACCATTTAATAGTAGGCTTGAAAACAGTATTTTTACTGATCTTTTAGAAAAATACAAAGTAAAAAAATGCGTTTACGGTCATTTGCATGGTACAAGTAGCAGAAGTGTTTTATATTTTGTTAAAAATGATGTTGAGTACTATTTAACAAGTTGTGATAAAACCAACAATCAATTGATTCTTATTAGCGAAGAAAAGAGGTAATATGAATTGTAAATATCATACAAACCATGAAGCGGTTTCAAAATGCAATATCTGTGGGGCAAATTTATGCAAAGAGTGCAGTGATTATCAAAACAAATATGATAGTTGTCCAGTCTGTGCAAAAATTTATGCTTCATCAACTTTTTTAACGTACAAAAATAATTTTACTTATAACCTTATAAGTGTTATTTGTGCGGGTGCATTTTTGATCTTGTACATATTAAGTTTGTTCACAAACAAACTTAGTTCACTATTCATAATTATAGGTGCAGTTGCAATTGGATTTTTATTACCGGTTTCAGTTGTTTTAACAGTTATTAATGCAAAGAAGCTTAAAATTTTTAAAAAACTTATAGAAAATGCAGTAAAAAACGAAAAAAATTAATAAAAAATTTTTAAAAAGAGAATATTATGGAATTTAAACATATACCTGTTATGCTCAATGAGTGTTTGGAAGGATTGAATATTAAGCCCGATGGGATATATTTTGATGGCACATTGGGTGGCGCTGGTCACAGTAGTGAAATACTTAAACAATTAAATAAAAATGGCTTGTTAATTGCAACCGATAAGGACGATGATGCAATAAAAGTTTCCACGGAAAGATTATCTAAAATTGCCGACAAATTTAAAGTTATTAAAAGTGATTTTAAAAAGTTTAATGAAATTTTGGATGAATTAAAAATTGAAAAAATTGATGGTGTATTACTGGACTTAGGTGTAAGCAGTTATCAACTTGATAATGCCGAGAGGGGGTTTTCTTACATTGTTGATGCGCCTCTTGACATGAGGATGGACAGGTCGAAAATACTGACAGCAGAAACGGTTGTAAATGAGTACTCGGCTGACGAATTAACTAAAATATTTTACGAATATGGTGAGGAACAATTTACAAAAAAAATAGTACAAAATATTGTTGAGTTTAGAAAAAATAAAAGAATTACAACAACAAAAATGCTGGCGGATATTATAAAACAGTCAGTACCAAAAAAAGTTCAAGCACAAAAAGGCAACCCTTGCAAAAAAGTTTTTCAGGCAATAAGAATCGAAGTCAATGGAGAATTGAAAGGCTTGTATGATGTAATTAATCAAATGATATCAAGACTAAAAATTGGTGGACGAATTGCCATTATAACTTTTCATAGTTTAGAAGATAGAATTGTTAAGGATTGTTTTAAAAACAACAGTTTAGGTTGCATATGCCCTAAAAACATTCCAGTGTGTGTTTGTGGCCATAAGGCGTGTGTAAAACTTATAAACAAAAAACCAATTTTGGCGGGCGCAGATGAATTGAAATATAATTCTAGAAGTGCAAGTGCCAAATTGAGAATTGCGGAAAAAATTGCGTAAATTAAAAAAACATTAAAAAATGTTAAAGCATCATAAAGAAATCATGATTTTTTACATATTTTTTGGAAACAACCACTATTTAACATCAAAATGAATTGAATTTTTTGCGCTAATTGACCGGCTAATTATTAATTAAGAATAAACAGGGAGGTAAGTGAATATATTATGGATGAGATAGAAAGTGATATCTTAATTGCGGAACCTGAAGAAGAAGTTGTTGATGAAGAAGTTGAAAATGAAAACGCCGAAGAAATAAAAAGTGATGCAGAAGATGACAACATTTCAAATTTGTTTGAATACAAAAGTACACCTATGGAAGAAAATAAAACCATAAAAAAAGAAACAGACGCTTTTGTTAATTACAACAACAATAATTTAAACAAGGTTTACAAGAAATATGATGTAGTTAAAACTTACGTTCCTAAAAAACATAACAAGCAAAAGAAAAATAATGAATTTGAAAAATACGTTATCCATCAAAGCGGATATGTGCCTGAAAAAGAAACTTTTGTGGTAGAGCGCAAGTCTGAAAAACCAAAATTTAAGCTAAAGCGAAAAGTAAAAGTTTGGCTTGTTTCAATTTCAATAATATTTGCAATGCTTGGCGGTTTGTCAATTTATAATGCTGTTCACATATCCAATTTAAATAGGGAAATTGAGCAAACCACAACAAGCATTAATAATGTTAATAATGACATAAAACAAGTGGTTAAAAATATTGATGTTTTGACTGATGAGGATAATGTTTTGGAAAAAGCCGATGAACTTGGTTTAAAAGAAATACCGGAAGAAGATAAAGTGACTATACAATTGAACGAAAAAAATGAGGTGAAAGAGTACGAAAGCCAAACAAATTTTTTTGATAAAATTTGTAATTTTTTTAGGGGATTGTTTGGAGGCTAATAGTGATTACACCAAAATTTACAACATATTCAATGCAAAAGAGATTATTAGCAATGATTTTGCTGTTAATCTCTCTTTTTATTTTGCTTTTTGGCAGACTTTTTTACTTGCAAGTTGTCAATGCAAAGTTTTTGCAACAAAAAGCGGAGGAGCAGTGGACAAGAGATCTTCCTATTAATGCTGAGCGAGGGGTTATTTATGACAGAAACGGCATTGCTCTCGCGGTTAGTTATACAACGTATGATGTTTTTGTTAGAAATAGCAATGTGACAGACGAAGTTGCTGTGGCAAAACTTTTGTCGGATAAACTGAAACTGAATTATGATTTGGTTCTGTCCAAGGTAAGCAATTCAAAAGTGAGTGAAAGTTTAATTAAAATGCAGGTTGAAAGTGATGTTGCAAAGGATTTAAAAAATAGCGGACTTGCAGGTATTTATTACAGTGAAAACACAAAAAGGCACTACCCGTATGGTGACTTATTAACACAAGTGCTGGGGTATACCACAATAGATAATATTGGCCAAAGTGGGCTGGAATTGTATTACAATAAGTTTTTGCAGGGCATTAACGGATACAGTCAGGTGCAAAGTGATATTAGGGGCTCGGAACTTTACAACACACTGGACAGTTATGTGCCTAGCGTGGCGGGCAATAACATAACGTTAACGGTAGATTATCAAATTCAACTTTTGTGCGAACAAGCTGCTGTTAAAATTATGCAGGAGCAAAAGCCGGTTAGTGCTCAAATTATAGTTATGAACCCTAATACTGGCGAAATTTTGGGCATGACATCTAAACCTAGTTTCGACCTAAATAATCCGCCAAGAGATAATATACACTTATTAAACGAGCAAAGTAAAAATTTGAGCATTGTTGATGTTTACGAGCCGGGCAGTACGTTTAAAATATTAACAACTGCAACTGCGCTTGAGGAAAAGGTTACAAGCCTTGAAGATAGGTTTTATGACCCCGGGTATAGGGTTGTGGATGGACAAAAAATAAAGTGCTGGAAGCATGTTGGCCACGGCAGTCAAAATTTGGTTGATGGATTAAATAACAGTTGCAACAGTGTGTTTATAGACTTATCCTTAAGGCTAGGGCTGGACAAGATGTACGAATACTTTGAAAAATACGGTTTTGGCACGCCAACCAATGTGGATTTTGCTGGTGAAAGTGGTGGAATTTTGATGGATAAGGATAGTGTTAAAAGGGTGGACCTTGCCCGCATGGGCTTTGGGCAGGCCATTGCCGTCACCCCACTGCAACAAATAAGGGCAATTAGTAGCGTTGTTAATGGCGGAATTTTGTATCAACCACATTTTGTTAAAAAAATTGCAAGCCAGTCAGGAAATTTTGAAAAAGAGTTCACTCCAGTGGCAGTTAGGCGTACTGTAAGTGAGGATGTAAGCAAAAAAATGTGCTATATGATTGAGCAAGTTATTAAAAAAGCAAATGCCATACAAAGTTTTATTCCTGGCTATCGCGTTGGGGGCAAAACAGGAACTACTGAACTTATGGGCGAAAAGGGCAAAACGGGTGAACATATTGCAAGTTTTGTGGGCACATTTCCAGCAGATAAGCCGGAGTACGTGATACTGGTTGTGGTTGATAGGCCAAGCAGTGGTCACTACTACGGAAGCATTGTTGCAACGCCATATGCAAAAACCGTTTTTGAGGGCATTATTAGGTACAAAAACATTCAACCAACAGAAGATTTGGATAAAGATTTGAAGGCTATGGAAAAAAACATTGAAATGCCAAATTTGGTTGGCAAAAGTTTAAGCCAAGCAACAGCAATAATAAGAAATTTAGGTTTGCAGTACGAGGTTGAAGGCGAGGGCGGAAAAGTTTTGGCACAATACCCAGCCCCTGCGGAAATGCTTTACAAAAATGGCATTGTTGTGCTTACAACATAGGGTTGAGATTCTTCGTAAGACTTGCAGAAAGCAAGCCATAGGGGATGAGATCCTCACGTCGCAGACAAGTCTGCTCCTCAGGATGACAAAAAAAATAATAGTCTGCTCCTCAGGGTTACAAATTAATGATCCAACCAAATAAATTTTAAAAAATTTATCTTTTTATAAAAAAAGTAGAAAAATGCGTGTTTTTGTTTGACACGCACTTTTTTTATGAGTAAAATTATTTAGAATAAATAAATACTTATATATTTTTGCTGAAAACACAAGATAATGGTAGGTGAATTTATGAAACACACTGAAAAAAAATTCTTTGGTTTAAATTTTGCAAGGAGATTTAAGTTCCTAATTGTGATGCTAATTGCTTTGGCATCACTTTTTGGTGGGGCTTCGTTTTTGGCAAGTGGTAAAAGCAATATTTCACGTACTGCAAGCGCAGTAGGGGAAACTTATCAAATTACATATAATACTGATGGCGGAGATAGTATTGCAGACGATAGTTATATTTCAAGTGCATCACAACAAACAATAACGTTGGCAACACCAACAAAATCAGGATACGTATTTGGCGGGTATACAATTACAACACAAACATTTGGTAGCAATTCAAGCATATCAAGCAAAACAACATTAACTATACCAGCAAATGCATACGGTGATATCGTAGTAAAAGCCACATGGATAGGTTATGTGGATTTTTCAAGTTCACAATCATTCTCAATTAGGTCGTCGTATAAAAGATGGAATGGTACCATTTATTATTCAACTGATCTTTCAACATGGTCAACTTTTGGTACTACTGCAATTAATGCAGTTGAAACAGACGGAACGTATCATATTTATATGTACGGTACTAATAACACCAGAGTTTCCGCAACAAGTTCGTCGGCGCATACTTCTTGGGCAATAACTGGAACAGCAAGCAGTGTTAGTCTTACGGGTGATATTGAAGATTTAAGAGATACATTTAGGGCAACTTCCAATAAAAAAATGATAGCTAATTGCTACGACTATATGTTTTCGGGCTGTACTAAGTTAACAAGTGCACCAACATTATCGGCAGAAACGTTGACTGATTATTGTTATAGGCGTATGTTTGCCGGTTGCACAGGTTTAACCACTGCACCAGCATTACAAGCAACATCACTGGCCGCTGGTTGCTACCAGAGTATGTTTTCTGGTTGCACGGGCTTAACAACTGCACCAGCATTACAAGCAACATCACTTGCTGATAGTTGCTACCAGAGTATGTTTTCAGGTTGTACAGGTTTAACCACTGCACCAACATTACCAGCAACAACAATGACTACGAGTTGCTACCAGAGTATGTTTTCTGGTTGCACGGGCTTA
>DMLH01000040.1 GCA_003453435.1 Clostridiales bacterium
TAAAATATTTTGCTAATTCACAGTTTTGTGATATATTCAATATATAACAAAAGGAGGAAATATGGAAGAAAACAGAGAAGAGGTAAAAGAGGTTAGAAGAGATTTAAGGGAAGAAAAGCAAATTAGAATTTCGCAATCTACAATTGCCGTTTGCATGGCTTTGTTTGCATTGTTTTTATTTGTAATTTGCAAAATATTAATGGCTTTTGGTGTGGGTAGTCGCACACTGTATGGTATTTTTAGCATTTTCATGTATGGACTTCCAATTGCCGGCTCAATGTGGTCATATTTAAAAACCAAAAAGTTAAGTTTCGAGTTCTGGCTGAATGTTGCTGTTTTTGGTTTGGTTGTTATAGGATTAATGTTTTTATAGTAACAAAACTAAATCTAAATTGTTTTTATTTAACAAAAAAGAGTTCAAATAATTGAACTCTTTTTGTATTTAACATGATTTTGCTACAAAACCTTATTATGCTTTTTTTGCTTTGTTAATAGCAACAGCAAGGTTTGCTTTTCTTCTATTAGCATTGTCTTTTGTGATAATACCTTTTTTAACAGAAGTATCTACAAGAGAAACAAGTTCTGGTAAGAACTTTTCAGCTTCTTCAACTTTGCCACTTGATAATAGGCTTCTATATTTTTTTAATGCACTAGCAAGTTGTGATTTTGGGCCTCTATTTTCTTGTTTTTGTCTTTCATTTACTTCAACTCTTTTAATTGCTGATTTAATAATTGGCACGATTAACATCTCCCTTTTGTAAATTTACTAGACAATTTTAACACATATATTTTTAAAAATCAAGAAAAATTTAAAAATTTTGTGAAATAATAAAGATATGAAAAATATCGTAAAAAGTGATTTAATTTTAGAGGCGTCAAAAGGATTAAAAACTGGCGATGGTTTTTATAGAGAAGTTAAAAAATTAAGCCATGGGATTAAGCAAACTAATGTTAAAATTTTAGATAAAAAAACTGCAAAAAGAATTGGACGAGAAGTTGGAAATTATATAAGTTTTACATTTGATGATTTACTTTACTATGACTTAAATTCTAAAAAATTTTTATCTAAAATCATTAAATTTGCAATAAAAACAATTTTAAAAGAGAATAATTTGAGCCCTAAAAAAATATTAGTTGTAGGGCTTGGTAATGAGAAGTATGCTTGTGATAGTTTGGGCAAAAAGGTTGTAGACAAAGTTTTAATCACAAAACCATTTTTGGAACGGGATTTGTTTAGTAGCAGAAAAATGGCGGAAATTTATGCTATAAGTTTAGGTGTGTATGGTACAACTGGCCTAGAAAGTAGTGAAACCACAAAAAGCATTTGCAAAATGCTTAAACCCGATTTGGTGATAGCGATTGACAGTTTGGTTGCAAGCGATGTAAAAACACTATCTTTAAGTGTGCAAATTAGTGACACGAAATTATCACCGGGTGGCGGTGTAGGTAATAACCGAAAAGAAATTAGTGAAGAACTTTTGGATGTTAAAGTTTTGGCCGTTGGTGTTCCACTTGTTGTAAAATTCAATGGAAACAATAATTTTATTGTCACAATTAAAGATGTTGAAGAAAAGGTTGAACAGTTGTCGAAAATTATTTCAAATGCTATAAACTTATGTTTTTGTCATCTAACCGAAAAAGAATATCTAGAACTAACAAATTAATGTATTTGGTGCTTAAATTTATACGCCAAAAGATTAACCTTAAAATGTTAAATTTCATAATATATTTTATGAATAAAAAATATGTGTTGGTTGTTGATAGTGGTGTTGGCGGACTATGGACGCTGAAAGAAATTAAACGTATATTACCAAATGAAAACTATGTTTATTTTATGGATGTGTTAAATGCACCTTACGGCAACAAAAGTAAAGCAAAACTGCTTAAAATAACTGACATAAATTTTAAAAAACTTTTTAGAATTTTTGATATTAAAGCTGTGGTTTTGGCTTGCAATACACTTTCAAGCGCCTGTTATGAATATCTGCAACAAAAGTACTATAATATACCTTTTATAAAAATCGAGCCATATTTTGAGCCACAACTATTTATTGGAGAGCCAACGCTTTTGCTTGCAACAAAAAGTACTCTAAAAAATAATAAAAAAATTTTGGAGTATAAGAGTAGTAAAAATTTTTATTTTAAAGGGTTTGGCAATATTGCAAAAAAAATTGATGACTGCAATGGTCAATATGATTTGCTTGGCTTTTATCTTTATAAAAAATTAAAAAAATTCAAGAAAAAAAACATTAAAAATATAATACTTGGTTGCACACATTTTAACTATATTAAAAATCAAATTTCCTGTGTTTTTGATTTTAATGTTGAATTTTTTGAAAATAGTGGTAAGGTTGCGAATCAACTTTTTAATGTGCTAAAATACTCTGGCAAAAAAAGCAAATGTAAAAAAACGGGTGAAACAATAATTGTAAAAAAATTTAAAAATGATAAAAAAATATAAAAAATATGGCGTTTTAGCCATATTTTTGATTATTTTCAATAAATTTTTATTTTAAGCTTACATATTTTAATTTATATTTTATTCAATTTCTTCAATGCAACCATGCACAAGGTTAATAATTTTACAGTTTAATTGTTTTGCTAAATATTGATTACTCATTGCAAAAATAAATGTGCTTTCTTGGTTGTCTTTCATGAGTTCTAAAAATTTATTTATAATGTTTTGTGCTTCGGAAGGAACTAGGCCGGAGCAAATATCATCAATTAAATAAAGATCAATTTTTCTCATGCTTATTCTTGCTAGTTCTGCAAGTGCTTTTTGATATGGTGACAAATCTTTAATTTTTAAATTTTGTATGTTTTCAATTCCAAAGGTTTTTAGTGCGGTTAAAACTTTTAAGTTTATTGTTGCAGAATCAAATTTTCTTTCTTTTAAAATATAAACAAAATTTTCTTTAACCGTTTTATTTTTCAAAAATACAAAACTTTTAGGAACAAAGCCAACGCTTAAATCATGTTTAAAACTGATTTTATCAATATTGATATCTTTAATGTAAACTTCGCCACTTTGAAATTTTTCAAGTTTTGCAAGGACCCTTAAAAGCATTGTTTTGCCACTATCTGCTTCGCCCAAAAGCACAATTTTTTCACCATCTTTAACTTCCAAATTAATATTGTGCAAAGCATCAAACTCTTTTGTAAAGGAAAGATATAAATTTTTTATTTCAATCATAAAGACCTCAATATTATTGTACAACATTGCAAGGAATTTAGCAAACAAAAAATAATCATTATAAAAAAGGATAAACTGCCATTTGTCACTTTAGAATATTTTTGTTTTTCTTGCGCTATTTAAATTAGAAAATTGTTAGAAAAATTAATAATCCAACTATTTATACAAAAATATAAATTTTGATATTAGGTATTTACAAACATAAAAAAATGTGGTATCATAAGGATGATAAATATCATCTATTGTGTTATTAGCTGAATAGATTGGAGGTGTGAATGCCAATAAAAAAGGACAGAATGTCAAATATTAGCCCTTATAGGGTGGTTGCAAAAAAAGCTCTCATGAGCTGGAATGGCCTTTCAGAAGAAGAAGCTGCCAATGTGGTAAAGAATTCTAGTTTTGAAGAATTGGAAAATCAATGTTGGGCAAGTGGTTCAATGCAATATGCAATTGATTATCTTGCAAATCGCTTAAATTTAACCGATGAAGAAAAAACTGATTTTGCTAATGCAGTTTTTGGTAAAGATAAAGTTTATTTAGATGGATTTGATAGGGAAACTTTAAAAGACATAGGTAAAAAGTTAGAGACAACAAATAGACATCAAGTGGTAGTTGAAACTCTTTCTGCCATTCACGATGGTTGGGTGAAAGATAACGCAAAAAAATTCAATCAGGTTTTGAGAGATGATAAAAGATATCAACATTTGCCAATTGAACTTATTGGTTGGGAAGAAGCTAGTTTGGATATGTTATTCTTACAACCAATATTAGAATCAACTGAAATCAAATTTTCTAAGAAAGAAACAATACAAGCATATAACCAAAGTGTAAAAGACTTCTTTGAGAAAAACGATTTGCAAAGCACCGATGACCTTGCAAAATTGATAGAAAAAGGACCTGACTTCTATTCTCCACTTACAGAAAAAAATTCTGTTAAAGATATGTTTATGTTTAACGAAAAAACAATGGATTACCTTAAAAGACATAAGGGAGATAAAAGACTAAAAAATTTATCATACCCAGACATAACTGAAAAAGATAAATTTGTAGAAGAAGTTCAATCAATTGTAAATCAATTACATGAAGAAGATTGTGAAATGGCTGCAAAACAGGCCGTATTAAATGGCAATGACCCACGTTCTGTTAACGAATACATGCAAACGTTAAAACCCTTGAAGGTTGAAACAATAGATGTAACAAAAGAAGAACTTGCAGAAGTTATTGCAGAACAAGCTGTTGAAAAACTACCAATCAATGAAAACATAAAAGAAGATTTGTTTGGTGGAGATGAAGAATAAATAGTTAGGAATAAAGATTTATGGAAAAAGAATATAAAAAAGGCATTTTAAACCACTACATGACAAAAAAAGTTGCTAGAAATGTAAGTTTGGCTGAAATAATTGACAATAAAGCACTTTATGACTATTACAGAAAAACAGACCATAGCGAAACTACTGGCTTTGTTATGGAAATTACTGACATAGAAAGTGAAGATGTTAAACAAATACTTGCAGAACACAAAATTGAAGTTGGTGATATTATTTACTTTGACATTAAAGAATATTATGACAGCAAAAAAAGATACAATGACCTAAGGACAAAAGCCCTTTACACTGCTCAAGAAGTTATAATGAACAAAGAAGATTACAATGGTTTGAAAGACACTGCTACTATTTTTTCACACGCAAAACCATTTATGGACTATGAAATAGGCAAATTGGAGAAATTACCTGCAGTTTACGATGTCACCGACCCATTTTTCATCAACGACTCAATTGCAGAAAAAATTGTAGGAAAAGTATATGCTGTTCCAGAAAAAGCACTTAAACTTATAAAAATTAAAACAGATGATTTAGAAATGGGAATGTAATGTTCCTTTTTCTTAAGGAAAATTAACAAAAAAAGCACAAATTGAAGTTTTTTAAAATGTGCTTTTTTTGTGCAAATGTTATTTTGTAGTTGTGTTTATAACAAAATCACAACTACCAGCAATAGTGCAACGATAAAATCTGAGAGCAAAAATTTCTCGAGTTTTTTGTAAAAAACAGACTTTGCTCAGCTCAAAATTAGGGTCCACAAAAATAGCAACATAGTGAATTTTCGGGGAAGGAGGAAGGCGGGACGTGAATGGCATTTTGCTTTTTGCACAAAAAAAAAGCAAAGCTACAAAGCCTTGCTTTTCGACTGGTGCCGAAGGAGAGGATTATGTGAACGAACCCACGCCTTGGTGTGGGTGGCAAACATCAGTTTGCGGTGCAATGAAATTGCACTCAAGTCCCTCCAAGCAGAACGTTAAAAAAACATGCTAAGGATAGCATGTTTTTAGTGGTGCCGAAGGAGGGACTTGAACCCACACACCCTTGCGGATATCAGATTTTGAGTCTGACGCGTCTGCCAATTTCACCACTCCGGCATTATGCAATGCAAAATCATATTATTTGCAACGGCATAATTTTATCATAAAAATTAATACAATGCAACACTTTTTAAAAACTTGTTAAAAATGTGTTGTTGTGTTAAAAATTATGAAATGAATTTATCATTATTCAAAATTATTTTATTTGTTGGTTTTAATACTTTAGCTTTTAAATGATATGCTTTAAAATTTTTGTAATCGTTTAAGTAATAATAGCAAAAACTTAGTTGCAAATACGGTATAAAACCGGAATAATCATTTTCAAAAAATTCTCCTGATTTTTCATTTTTTTGTGAATTTAATGCAGTTTTATACCAAAAAACAGCATTTTCATAGCAATTTTCTTTAATACATATGTTTCCAAGTTTGCAACAAATTTTAGCATTTGGTGGCAAAATCATCATGCTATCAATTAAAAATTTTTTGCTTAACCGCAGATCATTTATCATTAAATAACAATCACTTATTATTACATATGCATCAATAATATTTGGTAAAAATTTATTTGGCATTTTTAAAAATTTTTTCAAGTTTTTTATGGCTTTTTTATAATATCCATTGTAAAAAAGTTCTCTGGCATAGTAATAAATTTCACGCTCTGATAATTTTTCATTATTCTTTATATGTTTTTGATAAATTTTAAGATTTCGCTTTTTATCTCTTGCCAAATCTGTTTTTTTGTGTTCAATGGCAATGTTTTCGTAAACAATTCTTCCAAATGGCACAATACACTCATGCACAAATCCCTTAAATTTTGCACTTGCGCAGTTTTTAACAATCCTTTCCCTGTAATATTCGTAAGTTGACTTGTTGTTTTCATCAAAACAAATTTGATATTTTAACATGTATGTTTCGGCGGTTAATTTATTCTTTAATCTGTTAATTTTTCTAATGTTGTCATTTGATATAACATCATCTGCATCAATCCACATTAAGTATTCGCCTGACGCCATTTTAAATGCGTAGTTTCTTGCTGTGGAAAAATCATCTTGCCAAGCAAACTGAAAAATTTTAGACGTAAATTTTTTTGCAATCTCAAGCGTGCTATCGGTAGAACCCGTGTCAACAACAACAATTTCATCGGCAAATTTCTTTACGCATTTTAAACATCTTCCTAAAACTTTTTCTTCATTTTTAACAATTAAACAAACCGATAGTTTAGTCATATTTCTTTATATGTTAAAGTTTTTTAAAAGTTTAATAATTGTTTTTAGTTAAACACAATTTACATTAATATCATATTTATATCTATGAAAAGTTTTAGTGATTACATAATAATCAAAAGCGCAATTAGACATAATTTAAGGCAGTGCAAAAGAGTATTGAATGGTACAAAAATTTGTGCTGTGGTAAAAGCAAATGGTTATGGCGTTGGAATTAAAAATGTGGTTAAACAGATTGATGATTTGGTAGATTATTATGCTGTTGCGTGCTTTGTAGAGGCAAAAAAACTTAGGCAAATTACTCAAAAACCTATTTTGGTGTTAAATTTTGTGCATATGAGCACATTTGATTATTGCATTAAAAACAATATATCAATAACGGTATCAAATTTAAAGCAGCAAAAAATAATAGAACAATTTGAAAAGAGATTTCTAAACAAAAAACATAAATTGAAAAATATTTTAGAATCTCAAGATAATGAAAAAAAATTAAAAATACATTTTGCCATAAATACGGGTATGAACAGGATTGGTTTTAGTAGCCAAAACGATTTTTATAAAAGTTTAGTAATTTTAAAAAAGTGTAAGTATCTTAAGCTTGAAGGGATTTATACGCATTTTTATAATGCAGAGAATTTAAAAGATACTACAAATCAAAACCGTATATTTATGCAATATTTAGATATATTGAAAACGAATATAAACCAACGCGACTTAATAGTTCATGCAGCAAATAGTGAGGCGGCTTTAAATTATAAAATTTTCAATTATGATATGATAAGGCTTGGAATTGTGCTTTATGGCGGACTAGAAATCAACTATGATCCCGTGCAATACGGCGAATCAAAGGGCTATAGAGAGTATAAAACTAAATTTATGTTTAAACCTTCAATTAGCATTAAATCTAAAATTATTGCCATTAATAACGTAAAAAAGGGTGAGTGTGTGGGGTACTGTAAAAACTATATTGCTAAAAAAAATATGGTTGTCGCGACTATACCGCTTGGCTATGCAGATGGAATTTTTAGAAATTTTTCTAAAAAAGGAAAAGTTTTAATAAATGGAAAAAAATGCAAAGTTGTGGGAAATATTTGCATGGATATGTTTATGGTGGATATAACCAATGTAAAAGCAAAAATTTTTGATGAAGTAATTTTAATTGGAAAAGATAAACTTGGTAATATAATAACCTTAAATGAGTTTGCAAGTTATTGTGACACTATAAGTTATGAGGTTTTAACAAATATAAAGCAAATGAGATTTAATATAAAAAATGCGTAATTTATAATAAAATTTAAAAAAAATTAATTATTTCAATGATT
>DMLH01000083.1 GCA_003453435.1 Clostridiales bacterium
TAAAACATATTACAAAGTTGAATTTATCACAGCGGTTTTAAATAACCGTTTAACAAAACCGGACGACTTAAAAAAATATATATTGTATGCAAAAACTGTTGGCATAGATGTGTTGCCACCAGACATAAACAAATCACAAACTTATTTCAGCATTGAAAACGGTGCAATTAGACACGGTCTTGCTGCACTTAAAAATATGGGTTACGCAATAACAGAAAAAATTATTGCCGAAAGAGAACAATTTGGTGATTATAAAGACTTGGTTGACTTAATTTCAAGAACCAACAAGTTTGGCTTAAATAAGCGTGGTATTGAAAGTTTAATTTTGAGTGGTGCGTTAGACTGTTTTGGAAAAACCAGAACACAACTTATGGCAGTTTTTGAACTTGTGCTTGAAAGAACTTCAAAAGATAGAAAGCAAGAGGCCACAGGGCAAATTAGTATGTTTACAACACTTCTTAAAAATGAACAAGCATTAACCAGTGTTGATTACCCTGAAATACCGGAATTTATAGAAACTGAAAAACTAAAAAAAGAAAAAGAGATTGTTGGAGTTTATGTTTCAGGTCATCCTTTAGATAAATTTTTAAATCGATTTGATCAATATACTTTTAATAGTTCAATGATTAAAAAAGATGCTGAAAATACTGATGAAGACGGCGAAGTTATAGAGCAGGAAGAAGATGAGCAGGTTAGTGATATTTATGATGGCATGCCTGTTACATTTGGTGGAATAATTACAGAATTTAAAAAGACTTTCACAAGGCGTGATAATAAAGAAATGGCTATAATTAAGGTTGAAGATTTATATGGCGACATAGACTGCTTGGTTTTCCCTAATGCCTATAAAAATTTAAAACCACTTTTAGAGGTTGACAAAATTGCTGTGTTTAGTGGCAAAATTTCAATTAGAAGTGGCGAAGCGCCAGCAGTTTTGATAGATGATGTGCAGGAGTTAAACAGCGCAAGCAACCAAAATTTGCAAAATAACACCAGCGCAGTTAATAATTTGGATGCAAAAAAAATTTTGTACCTTCGTTTTGATGCTAATGATAAAGATACTATGAATAAGGTTTCCAAAATTTTAGATAATTACAATGGTGATATTGAGTGCAGGATTGTTGCACCAGCAACAAAAACAGTTTTTGTATATGAACATCCTATTATGGTTAACAATTTATTAATGTATGAACTCCAAACAGTTTTGGATGAAAAGGATATAAAACTGATTTAAAATTTTGCAAAGATTACATTAAATTAATAAATCTATTATATTTGAGGAGATTTTATGAAAAAAATTATGGTATTAACAAGCGGTGGCGATGCAAGTGGTATGAATGCATACATAAAGGCACTTGCAAAACTTTGCAAAAAAAATGATATTGAACTTGTTGCAAGTATGTATGGATATCAAGGGCTTGTTGAAAACAGTATAAAACCACTATACTATGAGTATATGGGTGAAATTCAAAATTTGGGTGGCACAATAATTAAAACTTCACGCAGTAAAGAGTTTATTACTGAGGAAGGCTTTAATAAGGCGCTTAAAAATTTAAAATCACAAAATATTGATTGTCTTGTTGTTGTGGGTGGAAATGGCACATTTAATGGTGCTAAGGATTTAAGCAGTGCAGGTGTAAAAATTTTGGCAATTCCAGCAACCATTGATAATGATTTGGAATATACAGATAAAACAATTGGATACGATACAGCCTGTCAAAATGCTGTTGATGTAATTGTAAAAATAAAGCAAACAATGGACGCACTTGATAGGGGAACAATCGTTGAAGTTATGGGAAGACATTGTTCCGATATTGCAGTACGCTCTGCAATTTTATGTGGCGCAGATATACTTATTACAGAAAATGAGGACTTTGAACATATACTGAAAAAAGTTAATAATGTTATTGATGCAAAAAAAAGAAACCCTTTAATTGTTGTGCAAGAAAATATTTTGGATGTTAACGAATTAGCACATTTTTTAGAAGAAAAAAGCGGTAAAGAGTTTAGAGCAACAGTTATTGGATATTTGCAACGTGGAGGAGAGCCAACAGCCAATGATAAACTTTTGGCTATAAAATTTGCAGTTAAAACAATTGAATGCATAACAAAAAACATATCGAGTCAGGCAATAGGTACAATTAATGATGAAATTTACTTGTTAGATATCGAAAAAGCTGTGCAACCAAAGTCGAAATCGAACAAATTATTAAATATTTATAAAAGTTTTTAAAATTGGGTATTGACAAATCAATTTTTACCTGCTAAAATTTATTTATAGTTAGGAGATTATTATGAAAGATTTAAATGTTTTAGAACAATTAAGAGGAAAAATTTGCAAAGTAGGAACTCACACCTATATACTTGAAGATAAAAAAGCTTACGTTGTTTCAAACGCTAAGAATGAAAGAATTGTTAAAGTGTTTGAAATCAATCCAAATGCAACGAAACCAGAAGATTCTATTCATTATGTTAAAGCACCTACAGCAAGTCAATATGCAAACGCACTTTTGAATTATATTATTAGAGATAACTCGGTAAATGAATCTAAAAAGGGTATTTACAGTTTAAGCATTGCAGATATTTACTATGAATTTTTGGATACAATAGCAGACTTGGAAATGGGAAGAACTGATTCTAAAAGTATAATTACTAAATTTGCACTTGACAAAAAGGACGAAACTTTGGTTGACTTAACCGAAAAAGTTGTTAAAAATTACAAAAAGGTTAAAGAAGTTTCAGTAAAGTAAGAATGATAAAAAACTACGAATTTCGTAGTTTTTTTATATTAATTTTCAATTCTGTTATCACTTTCTTTATCTGTATCCGTTTCTGCTGAATGTTTTAAATCACTATTACTGTTAGTTATCTCTTTTTTTATTTCCTCTTTAATATCTTCTTTTAGTTTCATTTCTTTTGCAATTTTTTTGTCTTTTTCTAGTTTGTCTTCATCTTTTTTTGTAATTTGGTCAACAATTGGTTGCTCTTGTTTTTTTAATTTGTTTACTGTTAATCTTCCCTTATTTTTTATTATTACGTAAATTAAGTATATTGCTGCAATACCAACAACTATGTAAATAATTCTGCTAAAAATACTGCCTTGATACCCAAACAATCCCGCAACAAGGTCATATTGAAAAAAGCCTATAGAAAGCCAATTCATACTACCAAAAACAACAATAATAAAACAAATAATACTAATCATACACATATTTTTTGCAATTTTTTTTAAAATATTAATATTACAACTTTTTTTAGTTTACTTAAAAATTTGTTTGTTATTATTAAAAAAAATATTTATTTTTTCATAATATTTTACTAATTAATGTGCAAGCAAGTTGTCTTTTAACAAAAAATCTTTCAAATTGAGTATTGACAAAGTATACATATTAATGTATAATTACCGTGAGAGGTAAGTATGGGTATTGTTGATTTATTTAGTAAGTTGAAAAGTAAAAGAGGTGAAAAGAAGGTTTCATTAGAGGAAACAAAATATAACTCTTTAAGTTTGGATGAACAAAAAGTTTTCGTAAATAAAATTATGGAATTAAGTGATGCTAAACTTAAAAAGTATATTGAAAAGAGACCTTTTGATTTGGCACATATAATGGACAAGGTTGATGAAAGAGACTACATGGGTCTTATTGATATTGCAACAAAAAAAGGTGCAAGTGTTGTAGATCTTGTGGGTAAAAATCCAAACATCAGCGATAAAGATATTATTAATGCTGGCGTTAAAAATCAACCAAGCATCATATACGGAAACGGTATGCCTAAAATGTATAAGGATATGATTACAGCCAACACTTTAATAACATTGTTCTTAAGTGACCCAGCAGTTGTATTAAGTGGATGTAAAGAACTTGGCTCTAGTGTAGAAGTTAGAGGCGTTAAAAAAGATGGACAGGAATATGTAAAACACCCAACACTTAAGACACAACTTTTAAGAGCAATCAACCTTTACATGAGACCAGAAATATATAAGAAAAACGGTTTTGATGATTTTGCAAAATCAATAGCAGATAGAGTAAATGGCGCTGAATTTGTTAAAGCATTAGAAAATATGACATCATTACTTGCCACTGCTGGTAATGAGGTTTTAACAAGAACTCCAGAAAAAGCAAAAAGTTCATCAGCAAGCACACTTCATAATTGGAACAACAGAGTTGCTCACAAACTTCCAAAACTTGCAAAATCAGAAGTTAAGAAAGTTAAAGCACTTAAAGATTCAAAATTACAAGTTGTTCGTAGTAAATGGTACAAACTTTTGTGTGGTTTGTTAAGCAATCCAGCAATCAACTCATTTACAGAACGTGAAAAAGTTAGTCTTGTAAAAGATTGTATTACAGTTATTCCAGAAATTTATTATGATTTAATATCATTAAATTTAAAAGATATAGCCGAAAAATCTGTAATTCAATATTCTGCGTATAAGACATTTAAGTCTTTAAAAATGCATGATGAAGCCAAAGGTTTGCTTGAATATCTTGGCGAAAAAGAAAGTAAAAAGGTTGTTGCAAGCACAAAAGCAGTTGCAAAAAGAAAGGCAAACAAAAAACCTGCTCAAGTTGAAGTTAAAGATAAAGAAACTAAAGAAGAATTACTGCTTGACAGAAACAAGTATTAAAATAAAAAAAACTACAAGTAAAATTGTAGTTTTTTTGTGATTTTTCTTTGTATTTAAGTAAAATTAAATTTATGAATTAAAAAAATACCATTAAATATATTGTTCTTAAGGTAAAAGTTCAACGGTGAAAGATGTAAATTCAGTACTGTCAACAAAATCACTTTCAATAAATTTAACCCTATTAAAATTGTTAAAAGTTATGTAATGTGAAGTTAAAAGCATTGGCGTCTCAATTTTTAGTTCATTGCATATAACTTCAATGTATGCATGCAAAAACTTAACGTCAAAATCCTGTTCAAACTTAAAAGTTTGGTGCTTTATTATTCTGTTGTTTTCATCATATTCTTTTGCCCACAATCTAAACATACATTAATGTTAACATAATTTGATTGATTTAACAATTAAAATAGAATAACAAGTTTGTGTCTTTATAAATAAATAATTAGACATTAAAATAATTTTTTTGCATATTATATTTTGATAATAATTTGTTGACAAACTTTTTTAAATGTGATATTTTTATATGCGTTGATAAAAAGTTTGCAAGTTCAGGGTGAATTTGCGTCATTTTTTTTATCAATTGGAGGAAATATGGAAGAAATATTTTTAACACCGGAAGGTTTAGAAGATACAAAAAAAGAACTTGAAAGATTAAAAACAGTTGAAAGAATTAATGTTGCCAAGATGATTGGTGAAGCAAAAAGTTATGGTGATCTTAGTGAAAATTCAGAGTATGATGCAGCAAAAATAAAAGAAGCACAACTCGAACTTAAAATTTTGGAACTTGAAAACAGAGTTAAAAATGCCAAAATAATTTCTAAAGATTCTTTAAACACAAAAGTAGTAGGTGTAGGTTCAAAAGTTACTCTTTATGATGAAGAGTTTGATGAAGAAGTTAAGTATACACTTATGGGTTCAACAGATAGCGACCCAGCAAATGGCATTATTAGCAATTCAAGCCCACTTGGCGCTGCAATACTTGGCCAAAAAGTTGGCGCAACCGTAACTGTTAACACACCAGCAGGCGAAGCAACTTACAAAATTGTTAAAATTGAATTGTAATTGAGTTCTTAAATAAAAAAAACTGAATATTTTAAAATTCATCATGCATATGATGAATTTTTTAATATGAATATTTTAATTTATTTTGAATAAGGCTTTAAATATGATAAACTTAAAACATGGGCAAATTTATTACATTTGAAGGTGGCGAAGGTTGTGGAAAAACAACTTTGATTGAAAACCTTAAAAAATATTTAGCCGAAAACAATGTTGATTTTGTTTCGGCTAGGGAGCCAGGTGGCTTAAAACTTTGCGAAGAAATACGAAACATCGTAAAGTACAGCACGGAGCCAATTTCTTTAAGAGCAGAACTTTTGCTTTTTTCTGCAAGCAGGGCAGAACTAGTTAAAAACTTTATAATACCAAATTTAAACAGCGGTAAGGTTGTTATTTGTGACAGGTTTTTTGATAGCACCAGAGTTTATCAGGGCTATGCAAATGGCCTAAGCGATGATGATGTCATGTCAATAACCAATTTTGCAACAGGAGGTCTCGTTCCAGATATTACTTTTTATTTAGATTTAGACCCTATAGTTGCTTTTGAAAGAAAAGGTGGCAGAGACGCTGGTGACAGAATTGAGGAAAGAAGTTTAGAATATCACAATATGGTTAGGAAAGGCTATAAAAAAATTGCAAGTGCCGAAAAAAGATTTGTTGTGCTTGACGCAACTAGAAGCAGGGAGCAACTACTTAGTGATGTTGTAAAT
>DMLH01000013.1 GCA_003453435.1 Clostridiales bacterium
TTGTTTTTTTGTAATTTTTTACATTTTTTTTATTTTTGCACCAAAACAAAATCAATGTTTCTTTCAGCAAGATTTACATTTAAAAGTTTAACTTTAACTTTATCGCCAATTCTATATCTCTTTATTCCGTTGCTAAGTGTTAATGACTTATCGTTAAATTGATAATTGTACCCACCAAGTGATGCAATGCTAACAAGCCCCTCAACAGTGTTGTCAAGTTCCACAAAAAAGCCAAAATTGGTAACGCTACATATTGTTGCATCAAACTCTGTTCCAACCATTTTTTGCATGTATCTGCATTTAAAGTAATCATCTACGTCTCTTTCTGCCTTTTGTGTTAAAACTTCTCTAACACTACTCTGTTCACTAGATTTTACCACAAATTGTTTCAATTCTCTTAATGATTTTTCATCTAATTTTTTATGCAAATAATCTTTAATTATTCTGTGAATAGTTAAATCAGGGTATCTTCTTATAGGGCTTGTAAAATGGCAATAATATTTTGCAGCAAGGCCAAAATGTCCAATGCAATTGTTTGAGTATTTTGCCTTTTTCATACTTCTAAGAAGTACGCCATTTATAATTTGCCTTGTTTCGTCATCCCTAATGCTTTCCATAAATTGCTGTATATCTATTGGTTTTAACTCTTCACCGCTTGCTTTAAGTTTGTAGCCAAGTGCTGCCGAAAACTCATTAAAGGCGGTTATCCTGTCATCATCTGGCGTTTCGTGAATTCTGTAAACAAATGGTACACCTAGTTTTTGGAAATGTTCAGCAACAACTTCATTTGCAACAAGCATAAAACTTTCAATAAGCCTTTCGCTAACTGTTCGTGGTCTTTTTTGTAAGCTTATAACTTCCAAAGTTTTAGGGTCAAGTTCAATTTGTGCTTCTGGAATTTCAAAATTGATTTCACCGCGTTTAAGTCTTACTTTTTCAAGTACATCATTAAGTTCTGCCATCAGTTTAAGAGTTGGCACTATATCTTTATACTTAGCGCAAAGCTCTTTATCGCCATTTATAATTTTGGTTACGTTTCTATACGTCATACGATAGTTGCTGCATATAACGCTTTCAGTAATTAAATGACTAAGTATTTTGCCTTCTGGGCTTATTTTGCAGATACAAGAAAGTGTAAGTCTATCTTCATTAGGGTTAAGTGAACAAATGCCATTAGAAAGTTCCTTTGGAAGCATTGGCAAAACACAGTTAGGAAAATACGAGCTTGTGCCCCTTTCAAAAGCCTCCTCGTCAAGCAAACTATCCCGTTTAACATATTCGCCAACATCTGCAATGTGTACGCCCAAAATGTAGTTTTCGCCATCCATTTTTAAACTAACTGCATCATCATAGTCCTTTGTATCATCACCGTCAATAGTAAAAATAATTTCATTTCTTAAATCTAATCTATCTGGGTATTGCGTAGCATCAACACTTTGCGGTATTTTTTTACACTCTTCAAGAAGTTTACTGGAAAAATTTTCAATTAGTTCATAGCCCCTTATAATAGACAGCACATCTGTTGTAACATTGCCATTATCTTTGCCTAAAATTTCTATAACACTACCTTCTAAGTTTCTACCATCATAACCGGTTAACCTAACAAAAACTTTGTCCCCACTTTTTGCATTTTTCTCTGCGCCCTTTTTTATAAAAACATCTTTTGAAATTTTTTTATTATCTGGTTCAACAAAACTGAATTTTTGAAAAACTTTGATTGTGCCAACAAGCGTTTTTAAACTGTGCTCCAGCACCTTTTCAACAGCACCCTCACTTCTACCATCTTTATCTGTTTTTACAAGTGCCAAAACTTTGTCGCTATGCAAAGCACCATTTAAGTTGTGGGCAGGAATAAAAATATCTTCGCTATTTTCATCTTCTGGCACCAAAAACGCATAGCCTTTGCTGTTGCCATTTATTGTACCTTTAACTAATCCAATTTTTTTTGAAATATACAGCCTTCCTTTTTTATCACAAAACAAATCACCACTTTGCTCAAACTCAAAAATATTTCTATGCATCTCAGTAATATGAACACCAAAAATTTTAGAAAGCCTTTCTTCGATAAGCGCCCTTGGCTTGCCTTCTAATTTTTGTTTAATTATTTGCAATGAAATTTCATTAAACTCCATATTTTCTCCTGCAATTAACCCTTAAAATTTATTGTGTACAGCTATATTATGATTGCACAAATAGTATTTCATAAAACAATCTACGTAATATTATAACAAAAAAATAATAATAGCAATAATTCAATCAATAAAAATAGGCTCTTGCTGAGCCTTTTTAATTAATTTGCTGGCATAATTGCCCACAATACCCAAAATGCTATTGCAATAACTGCTATTGCAATACTGCAAATTACTATTGCTTTTTTAAGTCTTCCTTCCTTGCTTGAAGATTGGTTTTTTGCATAAAAACTATCTGTTTGGCCACTTATAACATTTGCACCGCCATCTGGATTACTTTCCATGCACATTACAATTACAACGATTGAAACTGCAAGCAAAGCTAAAAGCACCATTAAAACAATTCTTATAACAGGAAAACTTGAAGTCATCCACTCTGGATACGTACTTAATAACAAACTCAACATAATAATCCTCTTTAATTTTATACTTGTGAATTATAACATAAAAAAAATAAAAAAACAACTATTATTAGATACAAAATGATAAACTTTTTGTAGAAATTTATTCAACAAAAAACTGCCGAAGCAGTTATAGCACAATGTAAATTACGGATAGGGAAGCGGAGATTACAAAAAGTATCATCCAGCCCCATGCAATTGGATGAGCATCGTTCTTTCTTCTAATGCTCCATATTAAAGATAATATTGCCAAAAACATAAGAGCAAACGCAATTGCAAGCCTAACTGGATAACTCACATTTCTAATTAATGTATTAATAACTGCGTTAAAAAAACTTTTCATAACTCACCTATAGAAATAATACTATATTTTTATTTGGTTGTCAATATGGTAAAATGCTTTTTTATTATTATTTTTTTAAAAGATTTTTTCCAGTATATTCCTTAGGATACTCAATGCCCAAAAGTGATAGGATTGTTGGAGATAAATCCGCAAGGCGTCCATCTTGCATTTCAACTTTTTTACTGCCCACATAAATACACCAAACAGGGTTATTTGTATGTGTTGTGCAAATTGTTCCATTTTCATTTAGCATTTTTTCACAGTTTCCGTGGTCTGCTGTCACAATTAGTTCACCACCTGCCTCCAAAACACTATTGCAAATAATTTTAAGTGCCTTATCAACTGTTTCAAGTGCTATTACTGTAGCATCAAAATTACCTGTGTGACCAACCATATCACAGTTTGCTAAATTACACATTAAAAAGTCATATTTATTTTGCTCCACAACTTCCTTAAATTTTTCAGCAAGTTCCACGGCACTCATTTCTGGGGCTTCATCAAAAGTGTTAACATTTTTAGGTGGTATTTTAAACCTATCTTCACCTTTAAATGCATCCTCAATTCCACCATTTAAAAAGTAAGTGACATGAGCATATTTTGTAGGCTCACTAAACTTAGCTTGCAACAAACCATTTTTACTAACAACTTCACTTAAACTGTTATTAATTGGCCTAAACTTAAATGCCACGTCTGCTTCAAAATTTCCATACTTTGTCATACACACATAGTTTTTAAAACGGCATTTAGTTTCAAATTTATTAAAACCAGTAGTAGTTAAAGCATCAGTTATTTGCTTTGTTCTATCTTTTCTAAAATTGATAAAAACAAAGCCATCCTTTTCACAAGGTAAAAATTGTTTATAGTTTCCAATTGTGCAAGGCATAATAAATTCGTCTGTTACATTATTGTTGTAGCTTTGCTGTATTGCATCTTTTGCAGAATCAAAGTTTTCACCCATTCCAAACACAATGGCATCATAATGTTTTTTAATGCGGTCATATTTAAGTTCTCTGTCCATGCCATAAAATCGGCCACCAACAGTTGCAATTTGGCCAATGCCAATTTCCTTAATTTTGTTTTCAATTTGCTCAGCAAAACCAATTGCGCTGTGCACATCTGTATCCCTGCCATCTGAAAAAAAGTGAATTAAAACTTTTTTAATACCAAAAGTTTTTGCCATTTGCATAACTGCAAATAAGTGGTTTATGTGGCTATGAATTCCACCATCACTCATAAGCCCCATAACATGTAAATTTCCATTTGTTTTTTTTAATTCTTCCATCAATTTTTTTAAGGCAGCATTCTCAAAAAAACTGCCGTCCTCAATTGCATTATCAATGCGTGTCATATCTTGACTTACTATACGTCCTGCACCAATGTTTAAATGACCTACTTCACTATTGCCCATTTGCCCAGCCTTAAGGCCAACATCTAACCCGCTGGCTCCCAACTTACAATGTGGATATGTTTTAAGCAAATAATCAAAATATGGCATTTTTGCGGCCTTAACTGCGTTGCCTTTAACTTCCTCACTAATTCCAAATCCGTCTATAACTACAAGTGCTACTGGTTTTTTCATATAAACTCCTCACTATTTGCATTTTTAAAGCAAAATTATATTTAAATTTAAATTTAAATTTTATTAACCATTTCAATAATATCGAACGGTTTTAAACTTGCGCCACCAATAAGTGCACCATCAACGCAATCAATATCGAATATATCTTTATAATTGCTTAAGTTGAAACTGCCACCATACAAAACAAATTGTATACCCGTATATTTTTTAATTGCAGAAATAACAAATTGAATATGACTTACGCTCGCAACCTTTCCTGTGCCTATTGCCCAAATTGGCTCGTAAGCAATAATAACTTTTGAAAGTTCAACATCTTTCAAAACTTCATTAAGTTCTAAGAGTACATATTTTGCTGCGTATTCTTCATTTTTAAATGTGCTTTCGCCAACACAAATAATAGGCGTTATGCCGCATTCAATTAACCTTTTTACTTTTAAGTTTATTTGAGACGATGTCTCAAAATTATTTTCTTTTCTTTCACAATGCCCCACAATGCAAAAATTTGCACCAGCAATTTGAAGCATTGTGGCCGAAATTTCACCTGTATGTGCACCGCTTTTAAATTCGCTAACATTTTGTGCACCAATCATTATGCCATTGCTCTTTTTAAGTGATGTGTATTCCTTTATATCACAAAAATTAGGACACAGCACAATATTGTTATAGAATTGTGTCCCCAATGCTTTTTTATATAGTGATTTCTTAACAGTATTCATTTTGAAATTACAAACAAAAAGAAAATTTTTCTTCATATTTTCTCCTATTGATAATATGTATCATTTTACAAGCGTTTAATACTTAACATTAGAAAAACAATAAATCATTAAATTTTATATTTAAATGTCATTCAAATTAGATATGGCTACAAGTTCTTTGCCTTCTAAAAGTTTTAAACTAGCACCACCACCTGTTGAAATATGAGTAAAGTATTCTGCCAACTCAAACTTTTCTACAGCGCTTACAACATCACCGCCACCAACAACAGACGTAGCACGTTTATTTTTGGCAATAAGTTCTGCAACACTTATAGTTCCATTTTTAAACATTTCTTTTTCGTAAACGCCCATAGGCCCGTTCCAGACAATAGTTTTTGCCCTTTTAATAAACTTTTTAAACAGTTTTATTGTTTTAGGCCCTATGTCAAGCCCCATTTTATCCTTTGGCATTTTGCCAAGTTTATAAACTTCAGCGCCAGCTTCATCGTCAATTGAACTTGCGCATATAAAGTCAACTGGCAAAATGATTTTAACTTTTTTATTTATTGCTTCTTTTATAACATCATAGCAAAAGTCAATTTTTTCATTATCCACAAGTGATGAGCCAACTTCTCCTTTAATTGCCTTTAAAAATGTAAAGCACATGCCACCACCAATCAAAATTGCATCAACTTTGGAAAGTAAATTTTTTACAACACCAATTTTGTCACTAATTTTTGCGCCGCCTAGTATTGCAACAAATGGATGTTGTGGTTTTGTTAAAATTTCATTAAATATTTCAACCTCTTTTTGAACAAGAAGCCCCATGCAACTTGGCAATTTACTTGCAACACCAAAAGTTGAGGCATGCTTTCTGTGGCTTGTTCCAAATGCATCTAAAACAAAAATATCTGCAAGTTTAGATAGCCCCTCTATCATATAATCAGCATTTTCCTCTTCTCCAGCCTCAAACCTTACATTTTCCAGCAATAGAATTTCATGTTTCTTTAAAGTGCTAGCCATTTTCTCAACCTTTTCACCAATCACTTCATTGCAAAAATGAATTTTGTATTCTGGCAATAATTCTTTAAGCCTTTCATAAACAGGTTTAAGCGAGTACTTTTTTTCTGGCTTGCCATCCGGCCTACCCAAATGCGAGCAAAGAATTATTTTTGCATCGTGTTCAAGCAAAAACCTAATTGTTGGCAATTCTTCAACAATTCTTACATCGCTTATAATTTTACCTTTTTCCATAGGAACATTAAAGTCCGCCCTAAGCAAAACTTTTTTACCAGAGAAATCAAAATCTTTTAAAGTTTTTTTCATAATAACTCCCATAACAAATCAAAGCGCAATTTGTGTGTTTAAAATATACTTATAGTTTATATCAAATGCATGGATTTTACAAACAAAAAATAGGTATATACCTATTTTTATAATATTTTTGTCAAAATTTCCATAACTTCACTAACTGATTCTTTAGTTAGCAATTTAAGTTTAACTTCATTGGGTACACCCATTCCCTTTAAATACTCAACAATTTGCTTTCTCATATTTGACACAACAAAATGCTCATCATAGTATTTTAAAAGCATATCAAATTGTTCTTGTATGGCTTGCAACTTGTTATATGGGGTACCCAAATTCAATAGTTCAGCAAACAAATAAGGGTTTCCAATGCTTGCCCTACCAATTGCAACAGCATCGGCTTTTGTAATCTCTAAAATTTTTTTGTACGACTTTAAATCTTTAACATCTCCATTTGCAACAACCGGTATTTTTACAGCCTGTTTAACTTTTGCAATTTCTTCATAATCCGCCTCACCGCTATATCCCTGAGTTTTAAGCCTGCCATGCACACAAATTGCACTTGCACCAGCACTTTCCATATGTTTTGCAAACTCAACTGCGTTGTTTTTTTCATAACCTAGTCGCATTTTAACAGTTATGGGTTTATCAGTTGCATTAACACACGCCCTGACTATTTCATATGCAAGGCCTGGTTTTGTCATCAAAAAACTGCCTTCACCATTTTTTACAATTTTAGGTGCAGGACACCCCATGTTTATATCTATAATGTCAAAATCTTTTAAAGCATTATTTTGAATTGCCTTTACAAACACCTGTGGTTCACTGCCAAAAAGTTGTACAACTTTAATATCTTCTAATGGAGAAGTGTATAGTAGCCACTTTGTTTTTTCACTATCATAAATTAAACCTTTTGCACTTACCATTTCTGTTGTGGTTAAACCTGCACCAAATTTTTTGCACTGATGCCTAAAAGCCACATCTGTATATCCGGCCATAGGTGCTAAAAATAAATTATTTGTTGTTTCAAATTTTCCAATTTTCATACTACAATTTTACAACAAAAATATAAAATAAACAATTATATGACACCACAATTTCACTTATTTGCACTAGTTTTTTTCCTTAATGAAATTATATCGCCCATATTTAGTGTTTTAGTAAAATACAAAAGCGCTAAATACAAAACACCGCCAGAAATCATTACACATAAGGTGACTATTCTAAACGTTAGGATGCCAGAAAGAAGATTTTTTACAAAATACATTAATAGAGTCATGGCAAAAAGACTAATTGATGGTAAAATGAACATATGTTTAACATTGTATGCAACATTAGTAATCTCTTTAATTTTTTTAATGTTTAAAAGCATAGCACATGCATAAAAGGACATATCTGCAATTGCTAAACCATAAATGTTTATTACACTACTTGTTAAACATACAAGTAAAACAATAAATCTTAAAATTGTGGCAATAAATAAATTTTTAACTGGTACAACACTTCTGTCTAGCCCCTGCAACACGCCACTTGATAAACTAAGCAAACTGATATAAATAATGTTAAAGCCATTAATCCTTAACATGTCACTTGAAATTGCCAACTCATTTATTGTTTTGGAATTTAGTCCGCTTCCATATAAAAAATTTGTTATATCACTTGAAAAAAATATAAAAATTGTGGCGCAAAAAATTGAAATAAGCCAAACAATTTTAAAAGCATTTTTAATTAAATCGGCATAGTTTTTTTGAGTTTTGATGTTAGGAATTATTGCAGAACTAACACTTGAAGCAATGATTGTTGGCATTGATAGTATTGCAGACACAACTCCATCTTCTATGCCAAAAAGCGAGTATGCTATTGATTGAGATAACCCAGATTTAAGGAGCAAAGGCACCACAACCAAACCATCAATTGCACCTATTAAAGGCAAAACACAAGCCTGTAAAGTGACAAAAAATGAAATTGAAATTGTTTCCTTTATGGCCTCAATCAAACTTTTATATCTGGTTTTGCAGTGAAAATTACGATTACGCGTATCTATAAAATTATCTTGTTTACTAGCAGAAATTTTGATTTTTTTAAAAAAATTGATGCTTTTTTTATTAAACGCAGGCTTTTTTTTAGTTTTTTTATTTGCTATTTCAAAATTATTAAAATTAATTTTTAATACAGTATTAAATCTGTTTTGTAATTTCGCACTACGTTTTTTTGAAATTAAAAATAAGCAAAACAAAAATAATAGAGAAATAAGTTCGGAAAATGTTATTCCTAAAACTGCGCCAAACACAGCACCCACACCACCATTTGCAGAGAACTTTATTGATAAATATAAACTTAAAATTAATTTAAAAATAGCCTCAATAATCTGCACACTTCCGCTATAAATCATTTTTCTTTTGCCTAAAAAATAACCTCTTAGCACTGCAATTAAACTGCTAAAAATTATGGCTGGGGAAATTGCAATAAAACTATACTGCAAATTATAAAAACTTTGATATTTTGAAAGAATAGGCGAAATTGCTATCATAATTAACGCAAGAAATGAAGAAATAATTATGGATATAAGTAGCCCCGCCGTTAAATATTTTTTTTGATTATGTGTGTTTTTATATGCGACCTCTTTTGAAATAACCTTACTCAGTGTAACAACTAATCCACTTGAAGATATCACTAAAAAAAGTGCATAAACAGAAATAACCATTTGAAACTTACCTAATCCGTCACTTTGTAGCGTTTTAAGTAAAGGTATTTTGTATATTGCACCAATTATTTTTGCAAGTAAACTGCATAAAATCAAAGTTATTGCGCCATTTAAAAATTTATTATTTGCTTTTGACATATTACTCCACTTGTCTACTTAAATAGTCAGCAAAAGATGCTGCTATTTTTCTTTCACTCTCTGCTATATTATTCTTATCATCAAAAATAATAATTGAGCCATAAACATCTCCATTTGCAAATATAGGGCTTATAACAAACAACTTTACATTACCATCATTTTGAAACAGCATTGTATTTTCATTCAAAGTTGATATTATTTGTGTTTTTCTGCAATTAATAAGTCTTTCAATGTGACTATCAATGGGACTATTTATGTATGAATTTTTATTTGTGCTAGATGCTGCAACAACACACTCCATATTTGTTATTAAAACATTTAAACCAGTGCTGTTATAAATGCTGTCGCATACTTCCTTTGCAAGTGCACCCATTTCAACAACTGGAGAATATTTTTTAAGTAGCAATTCTCCATTGTCACCACTATATATTTCAAGGGGTGTACCTTCCTTAATTCTTAATGTTCTTCTAATTTCTTTTGGAATTACAATTCTTCCAAGTTCATCAATTCTTCTAACAACGCCCGTCGCTTTCATGTTAACTCCTCACTTTTAGTATTTTTTATTTCAAAAAAAATATGCAAAAAAATGATTTTATTAAAAATTATTTAAAACAATACAAAAAATAAAAAAAATAGCATTTGTTTGCTATTTTTAAATTGTTAAAAAATTTTTTACTTATGATATATAATCATCAGGTCTGACAACAGGTTGTTCTTCTTCTAATTCTTTTTTTGATTCTTCAAAGTACCAATCTGCTTTTTCTTCGGGTTCTATTTCTTCCACTTTTTCAAACACTGACACTTCTTCGACTTTTTCAGGCGCTGGAGCTTCTTCCGCGCTATGTAATACCTCTGCCTCTTTACAAATTTTGTCTTGTGCAATTTCATACCTTATTTTTGAAACCACAATAAGTTCAACCGGCAAAACAAAAATTATAAATGCTGATAAGCCGATAAACACACCAACATAATAAAACAATGGCGTAATTATAAATGACCAAATAAAACTTGAACTGTACGTTAAAGCAGGAATAAACAAACTAAGCAGCCAACTAATTAAAATTCCAAAACCAATAAGCAAAATTAAAATTAGTAAAAATGAAAGCGCAATCAAAGCAATTTTGCCACGATAACCTTTTACACTCTGTTTAGCATCCTTAAATGCCTGTAAAGCATCCTTGTTCCCTTCCTTAGCCTCATCAAAAACCAAAGCATAATTAGCAAAAAATAAAATGCCAGGAGCAATTGCAAGCATAATGCCCATACCAAAAGCAAAAACAAAAAGCAAAGAAATTAAAATTGATGTGGTTAAAGATTTACCAATTTTAAAAACACTTTCTGCAGTGCTTTCTTCCATATTTAAATAATACTTTGTTGCTGATGGTAAGAATATTGCGTATACTGCAAATGATACCATCAATGAGTGTGTTAAAAAATATGTAAGTAAAAATATCATATATTGCATTATTGAAACAGCAAACATTTTCCTGCACTTTCCGTTTGTTGATCCAATAGCGCTAGCCATTATATTTTTTAAAGAAAACTTTTTTCCTTCCATAAATTCCTCCAAGAATATTATAAATGTTTTTGGTATTTCTGTAAAGTGGATTTGAATAAATTATAGTATAGCAGAAAACAGTCTGCAAAATTTTATTAAAATCTTTTTAAAAATGTTTCTGCGTTTTTTCATTTGTTCTGTATAAATTTCACATCTCTTTTTGTCTTTTTCGAAGTAATTAGCATATTTTTTAACCAAATTCTCATCATAAATAACAACATTGTCTTCAAAATTTAACGAAAACGACCTTATATCAATATTGCAACTACCTGTTGTTAAAACGTTATCATCCACAAACAAAACTTTGCTATGAATAAAACCGTCGTATAAGTAAATTTTTATGCCGGACTGAATGAGAGCATTTAGATACCCTATACTTGCATAATGTACGTGCCAGTGATCAACTTTTTTAGGGAACATTAACTCCACCTCAACACCACTTAAAACGGCGAGTTTTAACGCCTCAATAAAAGAATCATCTGGTATAAAATATGGCGTTTGAATTTTGATGCTCTTTTTTGCGTTCATCATCATTTTAATCATGCAGTGTTTAATTTGCTCGCTAACAGCATATGGGCCAGACGTTATAACTTGAACGCTTGAGTTTTGTTTTATGGTTTGCGACTTAATATCTGGAAAATATTTACCATTATTGTATTCGCTTGGCTCAGTTGAATCCTTTGTGGCAAATCGCCAATCGGACAAAAATATGTTTTGCAACGAGTGAACTGAACCGCCATAAATTCTAATAGACGTGTCACGCCAAGGGGCAAGCCTTTTAACCTTACCCATATGGTCATCTCTAATATTAAACCCACCGGTATACGCAATTTTGCCATCTATAACACAAATTTTTCTATGATTCCTGTAGTTAGCATTTAAGTTTAAAAACCTTATGTTTAAAAATGGTGGGAAAAATACACTTACTTTTCCACCCGCTTTAATTAGTTTTTTGAATGCATGCTTGTGCGTATGTAAACTACCAATAGCATCATAAAGCACCCTAACTTCAACACCTTTTTGTGCTTTCTCAGTTAGTAATTTAATTAACTCTTTTCCGGTTTTATCATTGGAAAATATGTAAAACTGCAAATGAATTGTACTTTTTGCATTTTTTATATCTTTCTTTAAATTATTAAAAACTGATGGTCCGTCTAAAAAAAATTTTAAATCATTATTACGCGAAAAAATGCTATTAGCGTTGTTTAAGTTTAGTAAAATTATATCTTTATATTCTGTTGGATATGATTTTAAGTCATCATTATTTTGCAAAACATTAATTTGTTTTTTTATATTAGCCTCGTATTGTTTGCTAGATAGTTCGTATTTTTTAATCATTCGTTTTGTAAATCTACTTAGTCCAGCACCAATCAAAATGTATATTGCAACACCTAAAAACGGTATCATAAGTGCAATTGTCCAAGCTATTATACGTTCTGGCTTTTTTTTACTGATAAAAATCATATTTAGTATAAATGCTAAACACAAAGAATAATTTATAAAAAATGCTACATTAATTGCTCTCATATCTATTATATTTTATCCTTAAATTAAAAAACTTTTCTTAAATTCATTTTTAACTTTTAGGCACGGCGTAGAAAAATTTTAAGTCAGTATTCTATTTAATATATCCTTTTAATCATGTAATATAATTATATCCTACTTTTAAAAAATACACAAATGATTACCAAAATTGAAGCAAAACTAATATAAAAACACATTATAACTTGATTATAATTTTAAAAAACAGTATAATATTTTTATGAGATTATTTAAAAGAAAAAAGACTAACAAATTATTAAAAAATTCAAACAAGCCAAATGAAATTAAAAATAAGAAAAAAAATAAAAATGATATAAACAAATTTAAAGAACAATATTTTTCTTACTATGATGATATTAAAGATTACACAAGGGGCAAAGAAGATTGGTGATATATATAAAACAAAATATCAAAATATTAAAATATTAAAATATTAAAATATTAAAATACAAAAAACTACTATATACACTTATGCACAAAAAAGAAGATATCTTTCGATATCTTCTTTTTTAACTTTTATAACCTATAAATGCATAACCATAAGTAAATCCATTATAGTAAAAACTTTCATCGTCAACTTCTATAATAACAGTTAACTTAAGTGTTAAATTTACATTATAATCAAGGCTAGTTATATTGTTTGCTGTTAATTTGCAAGATGTTATATTATCATTTACATCTTTTTCTGTTACCAAATTAATTGTATACTCAAAATAACTATTTGTTATGTCGCAATTTTCTTCAATTAATTTGTAATTACTTTTGTAGTAATACACATAATCTTCTGTATTAAATTCAGTTGCTAGTTCATACTCATTATTACCATTTTTAATGTAATACGTACTTAAATAATCTTTATCTAGCAATGAAGTGTCAGTTATTTC
>DMLH01000097.1:0-503 GCA_003453435.1 Clostridiales bacterium
GGCACAAAACTTTTAAAGGTTAATTTTTAGTATTTAGTCATATATAAATCACAAGGCGGAACTAAAATGAAAAGTTTACTTGAATTTACACAAGAAGAACTAGCCAATGTACTTGCACCACTTGATATTAAAGGTTACAGAGTGGGCCAAATTTTTATTGCACTAAATCAAGGCAAGGAATTTCAAGAAATGAATATTCCACAAGATATCAGGCAAAAATTAAGCGAAAATTTTGTTAGTCAGCCTGTTAGCATTTTGGATAAACGAATTTCACATGATGGCACAATAAAGTTTTTGTATAGATTAGAAGATAACAATATTATTGAAGGCGTTTTAATGAGGTATAAATATGGCTATACACTTTGCGTGTCAACTCAGGTTGGATGCCGAATGGGTTGCAAGTTTTGCGCAAGCACCTTGCATGGCTTAGTCCGTAATTTAACAGCGGCAGAAATACTAGGCCAAGTTATTGTTGCAAACAAATTTTTAGGCGGAAAACTTGG
>DMLH01000097.1:560-5455 GCA_003453435.1 Clostridiales bacterium
TAACAAACATTGTTTTAATGGGTAGTGGCGAGCCATTAGATAACTATGAAAACGTTGCTAAATTCTTCAAATTAGTAACAAACAGCAGTAGTTTAAATATTAGTGAAAGAAATATAAGCCTAAGTACCTGCGGTTTAGTTCCTGCAATAAAAAAACTTGCTGATGACGGCTTTAAAATTACACTTACAATAAGCCTTCATGCGCCAACAGATGAAAAGAGAAAAGAGATTATGCCTATTGCAAATTTATATTCAATATCACAAATTTTAGGCGCCTGCAAATATTATTTTAACAAAACGAATAGGCGAGTTGTGTTTGAATATGTTTTGGTTCAAAATCAAAATGATGGTTTTGAGGATGCAAAAATTTTAGCAAGCATTTTAAAAGGCTTTCCAACGCATGTAAATGTAATTCCGCTTAACAGTGTTGAGGAACGAAGCCTAATTGGCTCAACAAGGCAAAAAGCAATTCAGTTTGTGCAATTGCTGGGCAAATTTGGCCAAAGTGCAACACTACGCCGAACACTTGGAGAAGATATTGACGGGGCTTGCGGTCAACTTAGACAAAAATATTTAGATAACAATGGCAATATACAATAAAATATCAGCAAAAGGTTGCTGATATTTTAATTAAATAAACACATAGATATTTTAGTTTAATAGACACGTAGACATTTGCTACAATTTATTTTTTTTGATATAATAAAATTATGAGTGAATTTAATTTGTTTAATGATACAAAAAAATATGCGCCACTTGCCGATAGGGTTAGGCCAACGAGCCTAGATGAATTTGTTGGGCAGGAGCATATAGTAAAGCGTGGGGGTGTTATTGAAAGAGCCATTAAAAATGGAACTTTGGGTAGTTGTATTTTTTATGGCCCACCAGGTACAGGAAAAACCACACTGGCCAGCATAATTGCAAATAGTAGTGGTGCGGTTTTTAAAAAGTTAAATGCAATAAACAGTGGTGTGACCGATGCCAAAGAAGTTATTGCTGAGGCAAAAACAAATTTGGAGTTGTATGGCAAACGAACATACTTGCTTTTGGATGAGTGTCATAGGTGGAACAAAGCGCAGAGTGACAGTGTTTTGGAGGCCATTGAAAATGGCAGTATAATATTTATTGGTAGCACAACTGAAAATCCTTACACTAGCATGACACGTGCCATAGTATCCAGGTGCCGAATTTTCGAGTTTAAGCCACTTAGCAAAAATGACATAAAATTGGCAGTTATTAACGCAATAAAGTCACCAAATGGTTTAGGCTCGCTTAAAATTGATTTAAAACAAGATGCACTTGAATATTTATCATTTGCAGTTGGTGGAGATGTTAGAAAAGCCCTTAATACATTGGAACTTGCAAGCACTACTGGAAAACTTGAAAATGACAAAATTGTTATAGACAAACAACTTATTGCCGAGTGTCTAGAACAAAAAGTTATGAGCCTTGACGAAAACACTTATTACGATATGCTTTCGGCATTTTGCAAATCAATTCGCGGAAGTGATGCTGATAGCGCATTGTTTTATGCTTTTAGGATGATTGAAAGTGGTGTTGACCCATTAATAATATTTAGGCGCCTTATTGCTCACTGCAGTGAAGATATTGGAATGGCAAACAGCAACGCACTTGTTGTTGCAGTTAGTGCAATGACTGCATATCAAAATATGGGTGTGCCTGAGGGTTTAATACCTATGACACATGCAATTATTTATGCGTGCGAAAGCGATAAAAGCAACAGTGTAATTATTGCAAGAGACATGGCGCAAGCAGATGCAAAAAATCTTAAAACGGTCACAATTCCTAATGCATTAAAAAATCATCCATCAACAAATGATGATGGTACAGGAGAATATAAATATCCGCATAACTATGGTGGTTATGTCTATCAACAATATATGCCAAAGGAACTTGAAGGTAAAGTGTATTACACACCAAAAAATAATGGTGCTGAAAAAGGAATGACCAGAAAGAAAGTGTTTAAGCAAAACAAAAATAAATAATAAAATGAGAACCGATAGATATGCTCAAAGGTTTAAATAATACAAATAAGAATAGGAACTAACTTTTGTTACAAATTTGGATGAATTTTAGATTTTACTTCCTTAAATCTGAGTAGCACTAGGATAATCTGTACACTATAAGGTTTAAAGAAAGAAAACAAAAAATCGACAAAGGTGCGGGAATTATTTCCGCCGGTTCGTTAGAGAGGCGAAATGATTATCTCAATTTCCACAATGCCAGCAGGCAAAGAATATTTGCAATATACATTTAAAGTGCATAATTTTGCAGACTTTATGCACCTTGATGTGTGCGATGGCGAGTATAATTCAACTCGTTGTTTTTTGCCTGAATTTGCAAAGGACATAAACTCTTACTCAACAATTCCGCTGGACTGCCACTTAATGACCAAAAATCCTTTAAGTTATGCAAAAATTTATGCCGATTGTGGAGTTAATATAATAACAGCACAAATTGAAGCTTTTGAAACTGAGAAGGAAGTGCAAGATTTTATAAATTACGTAAAATCGAAAAGCATTTTGGTTGGCTTGGCATTGGAGCCAAAAACTGACATAAAAATGGTTTTGCCTTATCTTAGCAAATTAGATATTGTTTTAATTATGGGTGTTAAAACAGGCAAAAGCGGTCAAAAATTTCAACAAACAGTTCTTTCTAAAATTGAATACTTGGCAAACCTTAAAGCAAGTTTTGGTTATACGTACAAAATTGAAGTTGATGGCGGAATTACTGACAAAACAGCATCACTTGTTAAACAAAAAGGTGCGGAAATTGTTGTTAGTGGCAGTTATGTTTACAACTCAAATCATGTTAAAAATGCAATTGAAAGTTTAAGATAAACAATTATTATTTGCATTAAATAAATTTAATTAAATAAGTCACAGATTTGTGGCTTTTTTCATAGAATAAAAATAGGAGTTTATTATGTTTTTTTGTTTTAAAGCACCAAAGTTTTTATCACCAATTTTAAAGTTGATTTTTAAAAGGCAACTTTATTAAATCAATTTAAATTTTATTATAAAATCAAATTAGATATATTAAAAATAAGCCTTATTATTAGGGCTTTATTTCTTTGCTATAACAACTAAAAAAAGTAAAAATATATTCAAAAAATTTTATCCATTCATTTTGTTTTTTTTGTTTTTTACTTATGTTATATGTTATATAAATATATACATATAGATAATTATAAAACTGGGTATTGACATCTATAAAACAATATGTTATAATATCATTGTAAAAGTATTTAAGGGGATTATATTATGGCAGAAAAAAAAATAATAGGTTATTGTAAAGGTGTTGAAGTAAATACAATTATTTATAATCAAAAAGAAAAGAAACGCATGTTGTTAAAAGAAAAATTAGAGGAATTAAAAGATTATTCTCATATAAGTATTAATTATTTAGAAATATTGCAAGCTTGTGGTGAAAACATCACAAGTATTATGAGTCATTTTGATAGGTTTAAAGAAGTGACAGAGCCTTTAATTGCAGAAGCAAAAAGTGATAATTGTTCAGATGTTAAAAAACATTTTATACTTAAACTTTTAACAAAATTATACATAAAAGATAATTGGTTTGTAAAAATGTATAATGCGCATAAAAGACTGCCTGATTTAAAATTAAAGCCAGGTGATGTACGTTTTAAAGATAATATTTTTGACAATTTAGGTTATTTGATGATCATGCCAAAACCTGTATTTCCGTATGTTGATAATAGTACATTTAGTAAAGATTGGGCTAAGGGAACAGAATCTGAGAAAAAAGCGTATAATCTTAGATTTAAATATCATAAAAATTTAAAAAAGTATAATAAGTATTTAGACGAAATGAAAAATTTTCTTAATGAAAACGTATCAAATTTTGACAAGAAAGTTGATTTAGCATTAAAGCGTTTAGAAAAAAGTTATATGAGAAAACATAGAGCAAAAGTGCTTGGTTATGGCGGTGCCGGTGGCGGCGGTAGTTATGATATGGGACCTTTTGGTCTTGGACCAGGTGCTTTTCCTCCAAGTTGTTTTTAAAGTAAAAAAGTCACGTAATGTGACTTTTTTTGTATCTTTAAATATATGCTTTAAATTTTTAATAAATTGAATAAAAAAAGCTCTCTAACAGAGGGCTTGTTTTACTTAAAATAATTACGCTTTTTTTGCTGTTTTCAAACATTTTGTGCAAACATATTGTCTTTTTTCAACACCGTCAACCTCAATGCTAACTTTTTGAACGTTTGCATTCCATTGTTTGTTAGTCTTAATATTAGAGTGGCTAACTTGATGTCCGCCCATTTTACCTTTTCCGCAAATGCTACATACTCTTGACATTTTGTGTTCCTCCTAGCTATTTCCTAAAACTGATATATTCTAGCAAATTTTTTTATAAAAATCAAGTATATTTTATATGTTTTTGTTGTATATTTTGCATATTATAATGTTTCTTCATTCTTTTTTTCAAGCTTTTTTATAAACATTTTTATTCTATGTTCGTGGTTATCTTTCATTTTACCTAACAGTCTTGCACTTGAGTTATAATTGTTATGAAAAACTTTGTTTTTAATATTGTAGTAAATATTTCTTGTAAAGTTTATTTTGGACAATTTATCATACATTCTATTTAACTTTTCCTTGTCACTTTTTGAAATGTTTTCAGGATAGTTAATTTTATTGTATGATGACATACAATAAACGTAATCGTAAGGACTACCTGGAATGCTTGTGTCCAAATAAAATTCACTTTCCATATTGTTTCCTGTTAAATCTGTTGCTTTAATGTGTTTATCTATCATTTTGTGCAATATTGAATTTTTTTTCATAGTGTTTTCTCCTACCATTTTTATTATATCAATAAACATCTGGTTTGTCAATAACCAATTTTGTA
>DMLH01000034.1 GCA_003453435.1 Clostridiales bacterium
TTTTAATTCTTCTAAAGTAAACCACTTAAAATTGAGATGTTGAATTTTACCTTTGTCAAGTTCTTCTCTGTAATAATCAATTGTTTTAATTTCGCTTTTGTTGTTTGCTTCAACAATGTAGTAGTACCCTATCTCGTGAAGTTGAAAATTATCTTTACTTGTAAAAAAGTTTTGATTTATTGCAACAAGCCTTTTGATTTTTACTTCGTAGCCAAGTTCCTCATGCATTTCTCTAAGCACGGCAGTTTCTGTGTCCTCGCCAAGTTCAACATGACCACCTGGCAAACAGTAGAAATTGTTATCGTTCATTTTAACTGCTAAATACTTTCCGTTGTGTTCCAAGATTCCACAAACTCTAAATTTGAATTTTGCATTTTTAGTGTCAATTTTTATATCCATTTGACTACCTCAAATTAATTATATCACAATAAAAAAATCTTGCAAAATATTTGCAAGAGTATTCCTAACTTTAATTTTGCTAAACAATGCATGTTAAAAACTAAATAAATTATGAAATTTTGCAGGACATTAATTTACAGGTGTTAACCTTGTTTGATTATACATAAAACTAACGCGGTAAAATCTAACAAAGTTTTTTATGCCACTTTGTTTTAAGATATCCTTTGCTCTTTCCAAATTTTTTATATCAAACCGAACACTTATTCCACAACTTGCACTTGCGGCTTTTGGTGTTTCAATAACAAGGCTTTTAACTCCGCCCCTATTAAGTGCACTATTAAATTGCATTGTACTGGTTCTAAGTGAAAAAACTGCTATAATATAATCGTTCATAATAATCTCCTCTTTGGTTATGTAACAAAATTAACAAAAAAAATAACGCTATAATATATTATTACTGAAAACATTTTTGTGTTAAACAAAAACAAATGTTTACAAAATAAAAAATTAAGAAGTTTGGAGATTTTATGATATATCTTGATAATGCTTCAACAACAAACAAAAAACCACTGTGTGTTAAATTGGCGGTAAAAAAAGCACTGAGTAAAAAATATTGTGCAAACCCCGGCCGAAGTAGCCATAATTATAGCATTAACGCAGCGCAAGTTATTTATGAAACAAGAGAAAATTTGAATATTTTTTTTGGTGGTTATGGTGCTGAAAATGTTGTGTTTACTAGTGGTTGCACCGAGGCACTTAATCTTGCAATTTTAGGAACATTAAAAAAAGGTGGCCATGTTGTTTACACAACCAATGAGCACAACTCTGTTGCAAGGCCTTTAGAATATTTAAAAAACAAAAAAATTATAACCACAACCCTAGTTCAAACAAATATAAATGGCATAATAGAACCAAGCAAAATTGAAGAAGCCATTACAGATAAAACATACTTAGTTATTGTAAACCACACAAGCAATGTGACTGGTGCAACAAGCAATATAAAAAAAATTGGTGAAATTTGCAAGCAAAAAAATGTAATGCTACTTGTGGACACAGCCCAAAGCGCAGGACATCAAAAAATAGATATGAAAGACTTTGGCATATCAATGCTGGCTGTTGCAGGGCACAAAGGATTACTTGCATGTCAAGGTGTAGGCGCATTGCTTTTTAATGGAAACATAGAAATAAAACCACAAAAATTTGGTGGCACAGGCACAAATAGCGAACTTTTGCTTCCACCTGTAATTTATCCGGATAGTCTAGAGGCAGGAACCAGCCCAACACCTGCAATATTCTCTTTAAATGCAGGCGTTAAATATATAAGCAAGAATTTTGATAAAATAAATAAAAAAATATCAAAATTAACAAAATACTTGCTTGATGAACTATATAAAAAGGAAAATTTAAAAATTTACACTGCAAAAAATTGTTTTAATGGTGTTGTTAGTTTTAGGATTAACAATGTTTTGCCTAGCGAAGTTGTAAACTATTTTAACCAAAACAATATTTGCATAAGAAGTGGCTTGCACTGTGCACCTCTTTGCCATAAAAAATTGGGCACAATTGATGGTGGCACAATTAGAGTTTCTATTTCAAGTGCTAATCACAAATGGGAAATTAAAAAATTTATAAAGTTATTGGATAAATTTTTAGAACAAACAAAATAAGAAAAATAGTAATATATATAACAAAAAATGCCAGATAAATGGCATTTTTTTATAATTGATTGATTAAATGAATAAATTTTTGTTTTTTACATCATCTTTAACTGTTTGCATGGCTTTGTTTTCAAGCCTTGATATATACGACCTAGATATACCTAATTTTTTTGCAACTTCTCTTTGTGTAAGTGCTGGCGTGTTATTCAATCCATACCTCATGCAAAGTATTTGATATTCTCGCGTTGAAAGTTTTTCTTTTAAAATTTTGTCTATTGTTTCAGCAATCACTTTGTTTTCGGTTTGAATTGCAAGTTCATCATTATCACATCCAACAGTATCTTCAAGTGTAATTTCGTTACCGTCTTTGTCCTCGCCAAGCGTATCTTCCAAACTATAAACTTGATTATGCTTTTTTGTCATACGGATAAGCATTAAAATTTCATTTTCAATGCATCTTGCGCAATATGTTGAAAGTTGACTGCCCTTTTCACTTTTATAACTATCAATACCCTTAATTAACCCAATTGTACCGGCAGAAATTAAGTCATCTGCATCACCAGCATTGGAATACTTTTTAACAATGTGTGCAACAAGCCTTAAATTGTGTTCTATAAGTTTTTTACGGGCTTTTTTGTCACCATCCTCCATTTTTTTAACTAGTTTTCTTTCTTCCTCTAGCGTTATAGGTTTAGGGAAGCCGGTTGCAGTGCCAACAAAACTAGAAAAGCACATAATTTTACTTAAAAAATTTATAAAACTATCTAAAATCATATAACCCCTTTAAGCAGTGTCGCTTGTAAGATATATATGATTTTTTATGATTTTTTATGACGAAATTTGGCAGTTTTTAGGAAAATAGTATTGAAATATTTAATCTATAAGTGCTAAAATAACCTGATTTAAAAGTTTAAAGCCTTGGTCTGTGCAAAATAAGTTATCACCTTTAATTTTAATTAAATTATTATCAATTAAGGTTTTAATTTCTGTTTTCTTTTTAGTTAATAAATCAAAACCAAATTTACTTTCAAATGCCGAAAGGCTAATACCATTTTTAGTTCTTAAGCCCAGCATAACGCACTCTTCAATTTGGGAATTTACATCAACATGCTCCAATTCACACTTTTCAAGTGTTTTTAGTTCAATTTGCTTAAAATAGTTTTCAAAATTATCGGTATTTTTCCATCTTGTGCTATTTATATAACTACTTGACGTAAGACCAAGTCCTAGATATTCATTATCTGTCCAGTACTTTAAATTGTGTTTGCTTTCGTAGCCTTGTTTGGCAAAATTGCTAACCTCGTACATCTCTACGCCATGCTTTTTTAAATATTCTTTAGTGAAATCATACATTTTTACTTGCAATTCTTCACTTGGTAATTTGTATATACCTTTATTCAAATTTTGGCAAAGTTTTGTGTTTTCTTCAACAATTAAACCATAGGCCGAAATGTGTGGCAATTTTAGTTTTATTAAATGCCTAAGTTCTTTTTTTATATGATGCATTTTTTGTGTTGGTATGCCCAAAATTAAGTCGGCATTAATATTTTGAAAGCCTTTTTGTTTTGCAAGATTAATTGCCTTGTCAAATTGTTTTTTTGTGTGCAACCTACCAATAAGTTTAAGTAGTCTGTTGTTATATGCTTGTAGACCTACTGACAGCCTATTTACGTTTGCAATTTTAAATTCATCCAATTTTTCACTGGTTAATGAATTTGGGTTACACTCCACTGTAATTTCCGCATTTTTGCTTACATTAAAACACTTTTTAATTTGAGATATTATTTTGAAAATTTCACCATTTGGCAAACAAGTGGGTGTTCCTCCGCCAATAAAAATGGTGTCTATAACATAATTTTTATAACTAGAGGATGTAAAAGAAATTTCCTTTAACAAAGCATTTACATATTTGCTTTTATACTCGTCATTTTTGCAAAAAGATATAAAATCGCAGTAATCACATTTTTTTTCGCAAAAAGGTATGTGCACATAAATTCCCAATAATTCTTTTTGTTGCACATTTTTTGTGCTTTGCTGTTGCTTTTCAACTATTTTTTTATACGAATTCACAAATAAATTATACAATTAAAAAAAAATTAAAGCAACTTTAATATTACTTTAATTTTTTACTATTTTTATCTGCTCAAAATTTTTAAAACTCTGCTGTCATATTCATCTTTTGTTATGACGCCATCTTGCAAAAGTTGTTGACACTCTTTAATTTCTTGCACCCTAGTTTTTTTAACTAAACTTTGAGACGCTTTCGATTTTTTTGTATTTTTTTCTTCGGTTTTTACTGGCTCGCCATCCTCGGCTGGTTTTTTACTTTGCTTAAACTCATTAATTTGTGGTACTGAAATTTCATCGACATTAGCAGTTGTTTGCTTTACTATTTGTTTCGAAATTTCAGTATCAGTGCTTTTAATTTCGCATTGGATGTTATCATTTACATCGTACGGTTCTTTTTGCTCATCAGTGTTGCCAATGTAAGTTGCATTGTAAAGTTCGTCATCGTGCTTATAAAAATCCTTGTGATAAATTTCTGTTTTGTAAATTGATGGTTGGCACAACAAATAAATTATTACAATTGTTCCAATAACTGGAATTATAGTTATAAGCAAAAACAATCCAGAGTGTCCTGTGTCGTGTAATCGTCTAACGATAAGCGACAAACCCGGCAAAAACACAATTACACCATATAATGATGCAAGTGACCCTGCAACCATCAAAAACACGTCAATGTCTGCAATAAAAGGAAGTGCTAGAAATTCAATTAAAAAACTAAAAAGCAAATTAAAAAGTGTTGCAATCCAATACTCCTTTATGCCACTTCTGCCCCTAAAGTCTAAAAAATTGGTAAACATTTGTAAATAGTATTTCATTTTAACTCCTAACTATATTATTATATCAAAAAATAAAATAGAATTGCAAACAAACAATTCTATTATATAAATTTATTGCAAATGAATGCTTAAAACATAAACTTGACAAATTAAAGTTAAATGTACATGCTTTTAGATTTAAAATAATCGTTCCTTGCATTGTTGTACTTTTCCGCTAGGTCAAATATGTACTTTTGTTTTTCAGTTTCAGTCATAACTGCCATAAGTTTACTGTCAGAAAGTTCCTTAAGCGGACTAATACAATCCTCGTTCCTACTCAACAGTTCATACACCCTATTTTGAAATGCCTCCTGCTCGGCGTAATCATTTATAACCTTAATTGTTATTTCAGGCGACTTGCACTCACTTTGCATTACCATGCGAATATGGTTTTGAAACGCAATACTTCTTTTAATATTTTGATTTTCTTCCTTGTTTTGATAACTGCAATGTCTTAGTCTGTTTTTAGCATCCATTGCAAGTTTTTTAAGTATATTGTTTTCTGTTTTATCTTTCATAATTTTCTCCTTGTACAATAAAATTATAGTACAAAAAAACCAGCAATTGTGGATAATAACAAAACAAGTCATAATAGAGTAAAAACAGACAAATATAAATGGTTTTTAACAAAAAGCAACATTCATTTTACATTTTATTTCACAATTTTTTGTAATTGTAATTTTAAAATGTTTAATATTGCGACAAAATCGACAAAACCTATCAAAACTAGCAATTTTGATTTGATTTTTTTTATAATAGTTGTATAATTAAAATATGGATAAAAAAGATTGTATTTTTTGCAAAATAATAAAAGGTGAAATACCAAGTTATAAAATTTATGAAAATGAGTTTGTTTACGCTTTCTTGGATATTGCAAAGGACTGCTATGGCCACACTTTAGTAATTCCTAAAAACCATTGTGAAAACTTTTTTGATGCGAAGGAAAAAGATTTGTGTGAAGTTATAAAAGCCATAAAGTTAATTTCAAGTCATTATAAAACCGTTGGATTTGATGCTGTTAACATTATTAATGCAAGCGGAAAGGAAGCAGAGCAAAGCGTTTTTCACTTACATTTTCACATAATACCTAGAAAAGAAGACGACGGGCTTAAAGTTTTCCCAACCCTGTTAGGCACAAGCGAGGAACTATCCGCCCAATGTGAAAAATTAAAAATTAAAGAATAAACATTAAAAATTAACTATATATTAAAAATATAACAAAAAAGTGCAAGTGTATAACTTGCATTTTTTTAAATTTAGTCTATGTTATGAGATACAGCATCATCGCCATTCCTATTTTCGGGATGACAATGACTAAGTCACTATATAGACTGACGCATAAAATAGTCAAAAGTCGCCTAATACGTGGCTTAAATATCACCGGCTAGGTTTATAACAAAATACATTAGTTTTCAAACACAAAGGCAAGCACCATTGGCCTTCTTTTTGTTTTACGGAAAAAGAAATTTGAAAGTGAGCGCCTTATGTCATTTTTAATAATTGAATAATCGGTTTGCCTTTCTGGGTTTGCGTTTAAAGTGTCAAGTATAAATTGCTTTGCCTCTTTAATAAGCGTATCTTCGCCATCATACACAAGGCCACGAGATATAATTTCTGGGCCACTTGTAATTTCGCCGGCTTTGTTCATGCTTATAATAACAACTGCAATTCCTTCCTCAGAAAGTTGCTTTCTGTCACGCAAAACAACACTTTCAAGTTCACCATATCCAAGGCCATCAACAAGCCTGTTGCCAGATGGAATTATTCCTGCTTTGCTTATACCTTTGCTGTTTACTTCAATCACGTCACCAATAGATGGCAAAACTATATTCCTTGCTTCCTCACCCATTGTAATGGCTAAATCCTTATGCAGTGTTTGATGTCTAAATTCTCCATGCACGGGCATAAAGTGTTTTGGTTTAAGTAAATAATGTATAAGTTTAAGTTCTTCTCTATAAGCGTGGCCTGAAGCATGCACTTCAGCAAGTTGATTATAAATTATTGTGCAACCTATTTTGTACAAATTATTCATAACGTTATTAACGCTCTTTTCATTACCCGGAATTGGACTACTGCTAAAAATGATACAATCATTGCTGTCTAATTTTATTTTTTGGAAATCTCCGCTAGCCATACGTGTTAAAGCACTAAGTGGCTCGCCCTGACTACCAGTTGTGATAATTAAAAGTTCACTGTCCTTATAATAATTGACTTTATCTATATCAATAAAGATATCCCTGTTAAATTTAAGTTCGCCAATTTTATAAGCCGTTTCGGTCACATTAACCATACTTCTGCCTGTAAATGTGACTTTTCTGCCATATTTTTCAGCAAGGTCTAAAAGTTCTTGCAAACGATAAACATTACTTGCAAATGTTGCAACAAAAATTCTGTTATCCTTAAATTTTGCAAACAAATCATCAAGTGCTTTGCCAACAGCCTTTTCGCTTAAACTGTTACCCTCTCTTTCTGCATTTGTGCTTTCACTTGTAAGTAGCATAACGCCCTGTTTTCCAAGTTCGGCAAATCTAGTTAAATCTGTAAAATTATTATTGCGTGGTGTGTAGTCAATTTTAAAATCTCCCGTATGCACCATAAGTCCCGCTGGGCATGTTATTGCAAGTGCAAAACTGCCCGCAATGCTATGGCATACATTAATAAACTCAACACTAAAAACACCAAGTTTTACAATATCTCGTGGTTTAACCGATATAAGTTTGGCCTTGATTTTTGGAAATTCTTTTAATTTGTTTTCAATAAGTGCTATGGCAAGTTTACTGCCATAAACCGGAACATTTATGTCACCAATAACATATGGTATTGCACCAATATGGTCCTCGTGCCCGTGGGTTATAACCATACCGCGAATTTTGTTTTTGTTTTGAATTAAATAAGTGATGTCTGGCACAACAAGGTCAATGCCTGGCATATCCTCCGCATATGGAAATGTGGCACCACAATCAACAATAATAATATCATTGCCATATTCAAGCGCCATCATGTTTTTACCAATTTCTCCAACTCCGCCCAAAAACATAACTTTAAGTGACCTTCCACTTTGCTTACGTTTTGTGCCCTTACTGCCCAAACCAATCATTTGATTAAGATTTCTGTTATTAACATCAATAATTTCAATATTACCACTATTTTTTTTCTGCAGATTTGGTTGGCTTGCATTTTTTTTCACATTTGCAATTTGCTGTTGAGGGTTTGCACTTAAACTTTTTTGTGCTTTTGGTTTGTTAAAGTTTTTAGGAAGCCCTGCATTATATGAGTGCATTCTAGGTTTTGCCGTTATTTGCACTTGACCCGCATTTTGCGCCTCGCTAACGTTTGAAACTGAGCCCATGCTTTGTGTTTGGCTTACGCCTTTTGTTTGACCAACTTTTTGTATACTTAAATTTTGTTGGTTTTTTAATTTTTCGTTCATAAAATCTCCTGTATTTATTTTCCTTTTTTGCATTAAAAATACATTCTATGCAAAACTAATTAATTTTATCATTTGCACTTTGATATAAATTTTAATTAAATTTTTTAAAATCTAAATTATATCCTTTAATTTTTGAAAACTGTCTCTTTCTTCAAGTTTTTTAGGGTTTACAATGTGCTCTGTGTCTACGTAATATCTCATGCCAAGTGTTTCAAAATACATAACCTCGCCAAGTGTTGCTGTCATAAGTGTAGTTAATGGCAAAGTGACAAGCATTGCAACACCAGCAGTTAATGCAAGTGCTAAAAGATTTAACATGAACACAGCAACTGTATAAATTAAAAAACTTGAGTACTTTTTAAAGAAACTGCGTGTTGCTGATTTGAAACTCATTTTAAGTGACTTAAGAACTGACTCACCATTAATAATCATTGCAGGAATCCATCCAGCAATAAAAGTGTTTTTAAATGACAAAACTAGCATTAACAATAATAGCACTAATACAATTGCAAAAACACCAATTTTTGTGTACAAAGTTGAAGCTAATAAATAAGCACCAACCCAAATAAATATATTTATTGGCACAATTGTTATAAGCTTAACAACTCCCAAAACAGTTGCCTTTCCAAAATTTGCAACATAGCTATTTGTAAAACCATACTTTGTTAAACTGCTCATGTATCCATAAACATTTTGATGTAAAGCAACTTTTGCATAATTTTCTAGCAATGATATCAAAATAAGTACAAAAGTTCCACATAAAATTGTTTGTACTACAAGTGCATTTCCTGATATTATTTCCACAAAGCTTTTAACTATGTCGTCCACAGTTAAAAACACCTTTTCAAAATTAAGTGTGAAAACAATGCTCTCGAAAGAGTTCTGCAAATTAATAAAAAAATTATTTTTAATTAGTACACTTATTATAGGCCAAGCAATAACAGTTGTCAAGCCCAAAACACAAAGTAAACATAAAAATCTATACAAAAGCAATTTCCATATGTTGCTTGAGTTTACAAGACTTAATTTCAACATATCCTTTAGCATAATATCCTTCTCCTGTTAAAATTCAAATAATTTATTTAAATTAGTTCCATAATATTTCATTTTACTTAATTAAATTGTTAACAGCGTCAACAAAAATTAACAAAATTTATAATCACAATACATTTACTTGTAATTATAATATTTTCTGTTATCGTATCTGTTAGTATCTGAAAGTTCAAAATAAGCAGTCATAGTCACAGAAGTGTAATAAATTGACAATATTAAATAACACAAAATGTTTGCCAGCCATAGTATATTTGTTTTGCATAGTAAACTAACAAATGGAATAACAATTACATAAGGCAAAATGTAGGCAATGGTCAATTTAAAAACATTCTTTCCAATAAGTTGAGTTGTGTTGCTCAACCCCTCTTTTAAAGAATAGCCATTTGATATCATATTGGGAATATTTATAAGCATTTCAATATTTGCAAGTGTGTAAACAAATATAAGCACACAGCAAAAAATAATTGCAATTATAATACACAAGAGCGTTGGTGTGTTAGATAATCCACTAATAAGCAAATGAAATAAGAAAATTATTGAGCCAAAAACAAATGTCAAAACCAAATAAATAATTTCCAAAACAATAACATTGATTAAAACCACCAAAATGTCATTATTAATGTAAGAGAAAATCTCTTTAAACTTCAATTTTCCACTTCTCATGTGACTTTCGGTTTGTCCAACCGCAAGGCATAAAAACACAGACATTAGCAATATGCCCAAAATTACAAACACCACTTTTAACCAATCAACCGGCATAAGAATTGCAAACAAATCTGCAAAATTGCTGATGCTTGTTGATGGATATAAGTTCATAAATTCTACAATTCTAAAAGGCCCACAGCATAGCCCAACAAAAATTGATGGCAACAGCCAAATTAAAACCAGCCACCAGCAATTTTTTATGGAATACTTACCGCCTAACTTAACAAATTTCATTAAAAGCCTCCATTATCTAGCACTAACAAAAACAATTTATTTATATTTAATTATAAACAATTGTAGAAAATTTAGCAAACAAAAACGTAAGTAAAATGTAAAATAAACAAAAAAAATGGAGAGCCTAAATGCCCTCCACTACCTTATCTTATATAAAATTGCTTACATGATAAAAATTCGAGCTACAAAAATCAACTTATAATTTGTCATTTTTGTTTAGTTCAATTTCATTATTAATTTCAGTTTTGTACTTTTTTTTGTCACAATCAAATTTGTTTTGCAAGTTTGCATTTTCATTTTCACAAACTTTCGATTCATCACTTTTGATTTCGTCAACTTCACCTTCAATCTTTTCATCTTTATTTTCGCTTTTTGACATTGAAATAACTCCAAAAAGAATTAGCACACCGCAAATGCTATCCACAATTTGAGTTATTATTTTGCTGTCAACTTCAAAGTTCAAAATTTTTCCAATATTGTTTATAACCAAAATTACTGCAGCAGTCGCACTCATCCAAAAAGAATAACTTTTAAATTTATCCTTCATAAAATGCACCTTAAAACTATTATTAATTGTTCTGTGAATTTTGGCTATTACTTTCTACAATTTGGTTATTTTTTTGAACTTTTGTTGCAATTTTTTTAGATTTTTTGATTTTGGTATCAGTTTTTTTGGTGTTAAATACAATGCATTTAATTTCGTCAACATCTTCTTTAATTTCCTTAACAATACCCAAATGTGATGTTAAATCTCTAATTGTTTGCTGATATTTTTTTTCTCTATTATTACTATCTTTTATGACAAAAATAAACAATCCTAAAAACAAAACTGCCCATAGCCCATTTTTAATTGCCAAATTTAAAATTTCATTCCACATTTTTGTTTTTTAGATTTATTATGCTATCAAAAAGTTGTGACTCATCCATATCTAAAAGTGTTTTATTTAAATCAAACTGTTCTTTTTCCTGTGATGTTTCCATCTCTTTTACTTCATCACTTAAACATTTTTCAACTGCTTTTCTATCTATTTTATTATCAAACATATCATTTTCCCCACTATTCAAAATTTGAAATAATTTATATTTTCTTATTGCTCCCTGTATTTCACTTAATCTAAACATGTTTTTCCACCATATATTATTTAAACATATTCATTATCAATCAAATTGGCAATAAGTTTAAAATTGCTTACATATGCTTTTTCTGTTGTACTTGTAATTGAAATTCCAATTCTTTTACCTTTAATTCTAACCGGCACTCTAGAAATGACATTACTTCCTTTAATGTCAAATTCTCTACTTTCGATTTCCGAAAATATTTTCAATTTAATATCATACAAGGAAAGTAATGAAATTTCCTTAACATACTTAATTTTGTTGCTATAACCTAAATCAGTAAACGGCGATGACCAAAATTTTGTTTGACTTGTGTTAAAAATTTTGCCATCTGTTGTAAGTTGACCTATTTTTGATGAGTGCTCACCATTAAAACAAGCAAGCAATTTATCGGCAGAGTTATATTGAATTGTGCAAAGATGAATTATGTCTAACCCCCTGCAAATTGAATATTGATTTGTTTGAGTATCAAAGCATATAAGTGCATTGTTAACATAATTTCCACTTTCACAGCCCACCTGCTGATTATCGTCAAAGTTTAATCTGCAAGCCAAATAATAAATACCGTTTCTATATGCTGCAACAGCATTTTGATTTGAAACGCCTTTCAAAAATCTATTAATTTTTACATTTAATTTTTGTGCGCTGATGTTATTAAATTCATAAATACCATCTTTGCACAAAACAAGTCCTCTGTTGCCACACACGCAGGCAGTATTTGCATAAATTCTGCTACCCGAACATAGCAAATGTGAAACAGAAAAATTGCCATCCAATCTGGTTATTCCAAAATCCCTTACTGCAAATAAATATCCATTAAATGCAAGTAATTTGTTAATGTAGCCTCTTTCACTATCCAAAACAATAATTTTTGAATTATTGCTAGGTGTTGCACTCCACTGTAAAAGATTAATTTTTTCAATTCTTAAACTAAGTCTTTCACCACTAGGCACTGCAACAACTTCATCATTAAACTCACAAAAATCATGAATTAAAGGGGTTGAACTATGTTGAATTGGTTCTGTTTGTGCGTTCCAACTATAAATATGTTCATTGTCACTATAAAACAGCAAACAATCTCTTTCGCCATCGTGATAATTAGCAATTTTTGGGCACTCAGTTGGAAAAATATTACGCAAATGAATAAAATTTGGTGTAGTTGTTATAAGCCTTGTAAAGCAAGGAATATTATCACTTGCAACAGCAAAAATTCTATCTTCTCGCTTTTGAGTTAACAAATCCAAACTTTTAAAATGCGCAATTTTAACAAAATTGTGCGACTTGTCTTGGTCTAATTGAAACTGTGCAGTCACTTCAACACTTCCCTCATCATGATAACTTGGAATTGTTAAATTTTCAAAACCTATGCCTTCTACAAGTGCACCATTTTTAAATTCAAAATTATACGAATTAACCGCTTTGTTAAAATCTGTTATGTTCTCATCAGTTGATGCATCAATGCCCTCAGCAAAATTTGAAATATCTAATTCTATGGTTGAAATTTTTGGATATTTAGTTCTCCTCATATCCACCTTCTTTCTTTAAGTTTTGGCATTTTGGCACTGCGCCTAGCAATTTGAACCGCGCTTTCAAACCTGCTATTCCACATTTCACTTTCACTATAATTTCCACAAATCAAACAATATTCCGCTGCAATTCCAAAGCCTAAAGCATAACTTGTAATCCTTATATCACAATCAGCAATAGTGTCGCCAATTTCATATATTTCAGGTAAAAAATTATAAGTAATTTTATATTTTCCGCTTTTAATTTTTAATGTATCAAGTTCAATCGAATAATCTTCCGCTGTTTCAATAGAGATTAACTTGTGAAATGTTTTGCTTAGTCCACTCAAATTAAACTGACCTGATGTCACAGTAATTTCTTCAGCAAACTTTAAAGGCAAATGGTCAGTAGCAATATCAGATAAAACCTCGTTTGCACAACTTAAAAGCAAATTTACATCTCTTTGGGTTTGCGTATCTAAGTTTTCAAAATTAGATAAATATGCGCTTGATACGTTTGAAAGTTGTAGCATTATTGCAACTTCTTTTATAACATCATTAATTTTCATATAAATTCCCCTGTAATTTTTGATTAGATTTTTCAATTTCCTCAAGCAACTTTTTTTGATTTTGAATTCTTGTTTTTTGCACAAAGTCTATAGTCCTTGCGTCCAAAACATCATATGGTATGGTTAACTCATAAGTGTTTTTGTTGCGTTTAAAATGCACTTCAAACTTTTCTCTTGTTTTATTAAATAAAACAAAATATTTAGGATTGATATTTTTAATTCTTTTAACGATATCAAAAACGTCACTTTTTATAACTTGATAAATCATAATAAAACAGCAAAATTGCCACAAAAAAGTGGCAATTCGCTTTCTCCTTATTCTGGACTTGACTCTGAAGCAGGTTCAGATTCGGATTCTGTTTCCTCTTCAGTTGCTACTAATGTAAGTTTTGCTTGGCCTGCGCATTTATTACAGATAAGGTCTGCATATTTTACAAGTGTTGCAGAATATGTTGGATAATTTGCAGTTTGTTTTAAAATTCTGCCATCCTCACCTGCAAGCCATTGCCAATCGCAAAGTTGATGTAAAGCAAATTCTTTTGTGTTTAATAGATACATAACACCATCTTCAATAAATCTATCACTTACAAGTGGAATACCATTGTAACTAATAGCTTTGTAGCCACCTTGCAAATCCATATAATCAACATTTTGTTTATAACTTGCAAGATATGCTTGATATGCTCTTTTAACATCACTTGCACAAGTAATGTAGTCAACAGTGCTTCCTGCATTTTCTTCAAGGTAGTCAATTGCTTCTTGAATTGCAACATCAGTTACAGCACTCATCGTTCCTGTGTAAGGTTTCATCCAAGCATTAGATGCTCTTGTTACGCCGTATATATCAGCCTCACTAAATATAGCACCTAAACCTGTAATTTCTTTGTTGTATGAACCTTGTACAACAACAAAACAAGTTGCAACAACTGTTTCTGGCAAAGTTTTGTCAACAGTAAATGTTTTGTTTACTCTATCAACAAAAGTAATTCTTGCACCAGTTAAAACTGTTGTTGAACCACTGCTATGAATATCCACAACCATGCCTTCAATTAAACCTTTAACAGAGTCAACTGAAATAACGCCACTTGAAACTCCGCTAATTGTACAAAGTTTACCTGAACCATCGCCAAAAAGCATTCTGCCAAAGTTAAATTGACTTGCTTTTATAAGTTCTTCCATTTCTGCATTTAAAAGATTAACAAAAGCGCCTACGCTGTTTTCGCTTGCTCTTAAAGCCTTGTCTGAAATTTCAATTTTTCCATAAAGATTTTTTAATGTGCTAACAAATTTTACATAGTTGTTACTTGCGCTTGCTGGTAAAACTCCTGCTTCATCACCAGCACCAATGCCACCATTTATTCCAAATGGAGCCACTTTAATAATTTCTTTTCCCCATACATCTCTTGTTGTTTGTTCAATTCTTGCAAGAAGAGGGTTTGCATTTGTGTTTAGTTGATTTGATACAACTTCAAGATAAATGCTTTTAAGTGCCTTGTCTGCACTAGATAATGTAACCATTTTTTATTTCTCCTATTTAATTTTTAAAATAGGCTTCCACAATTTTTCCAGCATCCTTAATTGTTTTTGGCTTTTTGACTGGACTTGCAAAAGTACCAGAGCCACTTATGCTGGTCATTAGTGGCATAGCCTTGTTTTTTTGTAAACTGTCAAGATAGTTATTTACAATTCTCTCACTTATTTGTTTATTGCTATAAACATACTGCTCTAAAAATTGCTCATCTTGAGCAAGTTTATCGTATGGCACAAATTTACCTGCTAAAACTTTTGTCAATGCATTATTTAATGAATTGGATTGATTTGCAATTAACTCATCATTTTTTAACACATCGGAAATTTCAGCAATATATTCTTTTGCCAAAGGATGATTTGCAAAAAACGCTTTAACATTTTCACCCCAATCATCTCTTTCGTACTCTGGTACAAACTTGGTTGTATTCTCCATTTCCAAAAGTTTGTCAGTAAGTTCTTTGATTTTTTGACATTTTTGCGTAAACTCCTTTTCAAGATTTTGATACGCATTGCCAAGTTCCTTAACCGACTTAAATTTTAATATTGGAGAGCCACTTTCATGCTCCATTTTTTTTTGCTGTTCCTCAGCTATCAAGGTTGAGCCGATTTCTAATGGTTGTTCTCCATTTTGCTTAATAATTTCTTCCATATATTCTCCTATATAAACTCAAATTATTTAATATTTTATTTTTCAGTACTATACTTTTGCGCTATACGTTCTTTGTGCAATTCAATATGACTAATAAGTAAATTTGCAATTACATCATATTTTTCTTTTAACTCAGCATGACTAAGCGATAATAAAAATGCTGTGTGTTCCTTTATGTGAATATCATCATCATCAACACTTAAAACAGATACTTCTTTTTGAGACAACATTTCAATATTTTCTCTGCCTGCCTTTTTAGCATGCAAATCTGTTATATTGTTGCCATCTTGCCATACACCAAAGCCAATCATTTCTAATATCTTTTGTTTTGTAATTGAACTGATGTTTCCGTTTTCATCACTCAATAGTCCTGCATTTAAAAGTTCAAAAATCATATTGCGTTTTTGAGATAATGTCTCAGCAATTTCACTGCTTGTATCAAGCACAACGTCATCACTAGATATGTCACTATTATTCCAATAAAACAATTCAATTTCGCCGTTATCATCAACAATTTTGCCTAGCCTTTTTGCAGATGCAAATTGTTTGTATAGCCTTAATACTTGACCACCTATTTCTTTAAGCGCATTTTTAATTGAATCAATTGTTGTTTGCAATCTATCAGATTCCTGCGAAATTAAAAGTTCCAAAGCAACACCACTCATATTGGATGAATAGGTTTCTCTTGCAACACTTAAATCACTAATGCCTGCAATATGTGAAAATTCCTCTAAAAGTTTGCTTTCCTCATTTTCAAATGCTGTTGGAAGTTGGTTCGTTTCCATAATTTTTGGAGGTGTTGAGCCTTGCCTGTATACCAAAACTTTGCCTGGTGAAAGTCCTTCAATTTCCAAACTTTCAATATCAACACTTCCGTCTTCAACAGACAAAATGCCCATTGCAATTCTGTTTAAAAATTCGTGCTTTCTGTTTTTAATTGCATTATAACTGCGCTGAACCGGAATAAGTCTTTCCACAACACTAATTCCCCAAAATGATGCAGGCTGAGGCAACGATACTTGCCTTATAAAAGGAAAGCCTCTTTTGTTTTCAGCTTTATTTATGTATGGTAATTCACCCATTGCAAGAAGTCTATTTCCTGCAACAACTATTACTCTGCCGTTTGGATATTCCACCGATGGCTTTTCATATTTTTCAATTACAACGGCACTATCAGTTGCCCTTTCACTCATAATTTTTGGCACACTTGCAGTATAGCCTAACCCACCAGCAACATTGCTGTTAGATAATGTTAAAACATCAATACTTTCAGGCAAAACACTAATGCCCCATATCTTTTCAATTTGACTTATCTTATATGGCTTTGCGTGAATAATGCTTGTTTGGTCATCCACTGTTTCAGTTGTAGAACTATCTGGAAAAATTTCAAACGGAGAACATACTGAAATATCAACTTCACCTTTTTTTATGGGCATGTTTTCCTTTGTGTAGCCAAGTATTTCACCACAATCACTGTTCCACAAAATTTTATAGAAACTAGTTCCGCAAATTTCACTCCAATTTGTTGCTTCAGCAATTTTTTCACTCAACTTTAAATTGTGTTGTATTGCATTTAAAATTTTTCTTGATACTTTGGCAGAACCTACATCAATTTCACTGCTACTGTTTGGCGCAACACTTAATGTTGGCCTAACCTTTCCAAGTTTTGCAATTCTGCTTTCTAATATTGGTGCAATGTGGTTATACACTTCTCTTTCTTGCCAAAAATATTGCTTGGAGTACTCCTCAATTTCACCCACATCAGTAATTGAACAGTACTGATTGCCTGTAACAAAGTTCATATTTAATTGCCATTGCCTTTCCAAATTTCGTCTTGCTTCTTGTCTGCGCAAAAAATCTTGCTTCACTTCTCTTACAATTTCTTCTTCAAATTTTTCAAACTCTTTTTGCTTTGAACTACTATTTAATTTCATTTTTGATTTTGACATCTCCTTTTTACTTTGCATTTTATATCTCCTTTTTTCTTAGCATGTTTGGCGGACTTTGTGGCACAACAAATCTTCCGCACTTTGTATAAAAACCATTTAAGCAAGCATGACATATGTGAGTATCGCACCTCTTTTTGCCATAAAACAAAGTTACTTTATAGTCAGCAAAATTTGGGCACCCTTTCATGTCGCACTTGGTTTTAACTCCTTCAATTCTATTAACTTCCATCTTCTACACCCTCTTGTTTTTTGTTTTTTAAAACATCACTATTGGAATTGTGTTCCAAAAGTTCCATAGCATTTTTTATCTCCTGTTTTAATTCTTCATCACTCAAATTATCAAAGTCAACATTCTGTGACACGTTCAAACTTTCAAGCAGAAGTTTTACTGCCGAAATATCTGGTGGAACATCTTTTGTTGTCACTTTTTTTTTGCTAAGTTTTTCACCATCTTCGCCAATAACATATTCCTCAATAACTTCCTTGTATTGATAACCTAGTGCTTTTTTAATAAGTGATTTTTCTATTTTATCCTTGTACTTTTCAAAATCTTTGTCCATATTTTACATAGAATCTCCTTTGTTTTTGTAAAAGTTTTTTAGTTGAATTTTATTTTCAAAAAAATGCTAATTTGTTAATTAACATTTTATGAATTCGTAATTTATTTGAAAAGATTACTTCTTTTTTGCATTAATAGTTTTTTGCTTAACTTATTTTTAAAACTAACAAGCACAGGCTCTTCCGGCTTTTTTGCAAAATTATCATTTATGCTCATTATGTAATACCTAAGTTCGTCTAAACAATGGTCATCTTTTTTAATGGGCACATCATCATCTCCCCAAAAATATCCTTTAATTTCACGTATCATGTTTGGGCAGTTTTTGAAAATGAAGAGTTTTCTTTCACCATTGGAATTTTTAATGTATTGTTTAACTTTTTGTATGCCGGGCAATAGTTCTTTTTTAACTTTTGGATTAGTTTTAATCCCGTTTTCAAAAAATAAGTCCACTACACTTTTTTGGCTTGCCAAGGTTTTTTGTAAGCCTGCACTATCAATAAGTGCAACCAATTTTCCGTCATAATCTTTAGGCCAATTTAATCTATCTGCAATTTTAAAAATTGCTTTTGCATGTTCTTCAATAGTCAAATTTTCCGCAAAATGCTCCGCAATTGCAAAAACATTATTCTCTTTATCTCTTGCGTAAAAATGGCAACTTAATGCATTTCTAAAGCCGGGGTCAATGCTAATCATGTCATAAAATTCTGGGCTTATATCAAAAGGTTCAATAATGTTTTCATCATCAAAATTAGAGTAAACTAACCCGCCCGAAAAACTAAATTTTCCGTTGCATCTTGAATCCAACTCATCTTCACTCATTTGACTCATAAGTTTTTGAATTTCTTTTTGTTCTAAAAATGGGTTATCTTGCCATGATATGTTTTCATACCATACTTCGTCATCTTTTTTGCTGTTTAAATATATTTCATCATATACCCATGTTAAGCCTTTTAATGGAGTCATTGTACCAAACAATTCACCACTTTTATCAAGCACCCTCATTTTGCACTCTAGGTAAATATCATATGGAGGTTCCTCATCAAACCAAACAAAATCTAAACTGGTTCCCTGAAATTTTTCTCTGCCTTGATCACAACTTTTAAAGCCCAAAACAGATATTCCACCAAAAACATTTTTAATATATATTTTATCTATTACGCCTGCCGACGGATTTTCTCTTTTGCCTGAAAGCATTACAATATCAACTATCCAATCCTTTGGTAAATAATGCAAAATTTTGCTTTGTGCAACATCTCTTTGAACTTGAGTTGAAAGCGAAACAGCCCAACCGTTTACATCTTTTTTATTGTTTTTGTATGGATGGTTGCCTCTAAGTAGCCAAATTGTTTCCACCGCACCGCACTCAGTTTTGCCAGTTCTATTACCACCAAAAACCCATCTGTTTTTTTTGTTGCACTTATGAAATTTTATTTGCTTTTGATGCACAATATTGCCTTTGTTGTACCGCATAAGTTTTGTATCATATCTTTTTTTTATTGTATATGCTAAGTCCAAAATTTTTCTTTTTTGTAAAGTTGTAATCATAAAACTCCAAAAAAAGCAAATCACATCATTTTATAATACAATTTGCTTAAATTTATTTTTAAAATATTAATAATTTTGTATTCCAAATTAACTATTATTAATTTGTTATTATAAGTACAAATTATTTGTTCATAATATATTTATATAAATGAAAAGAATTTTAGTTATAATTTCCGCTTTGGCTTTTGTTTTAATTGGTGTTTTTTTTGTAAAAACCAAACAAACTCAAGTTGCAAGTACAGAGCCTTTTACAAGCGGATATGCCAAAGTTTTAACCAATGATTGTTATTTGTTAAAAAGCCCTGATAAGTCTAGTGGCATTTTTTTGCTTGAACAAAGTTATTTTGTAAAAGTTTTAGAAGTGACAGATAATTTATACTTTAAAGTTCAGTATTTACAATTTGAAGGTTTTGTTGAAAAAAGTAAAGTAAGTTTTATAGAAGAATTTCCAAAAGAACCATACCTCGTAGGAATAACATTTGATATATATGATATAGGAAATGTGTGCTTAAGAAATACACCTGAAACACTTGATAATGATATGAACATATTATGCACAATTAAGGCTTCTACTAAAGATTTAACTTACTATGGAAAATGCACAGGAGAAGAAGCTATTAAAGGTCTTGGAAATGTTTGGTATTATTGCGCATATCAGGATGAATATGGAAATTTAAACAAAGGATATATTTATTCTGCATTAACCAGAAATTTGTCTGCAATAACAAGTTCTAATGAATCATTAACACTAGTAAGTGTTCAAAATTTTAGACCAGTCGACAATTTGTTATACTTAAATTTATCAACAAAAAATATACTTATAATTTTAACCGCACTGCCAACTTTATTTGTTTTATATTTATTTGTTAAGCCAAGCAAAATTTTAAACAAAAAAGATTAATTACATTGCAAGTGCACTGCTGTGTTTATACTGATTAATTGCCATGCCTAAAAAACTTAAATTTTGTATTTCTTCTTCTTTCAAATCTTTTTTATTATATGATTCATAAATTTCTAAAATCCAATTTTCATTTTTTAAAAGTTCATATAAACTTAATGCGTTATAACCTAAATGCTCTAGTGAACTCCACAAACTATCAAGACCAGCATTAATTTGTCTAAAATAAGTACGTGTTGATATTTTCATTATTTCACTTGCAAGTTTAGAATCAACACCATCCACATATTTAAGCATTAACACTCTTGCCAAAGATGTTTTAATTTTGGAAAGTGCATTATCAATTAATACTTTTAAATTAATTAAAAACTTTTTACGGTCTATTAAATTAATCATTTTATTTGCAACGTATTCGGCATCGCAATAAGTATTGCAAGAACCCAGCCCGCAATTTAAAACGGTTTTATCAATTGCACCACAAATAGTTTCCAAGTGTGAATAACTAACCAGCAATGTTCTACACCAATTTTTTTCTTCAATTTTCATAACTACTCCTTATTTGTCTTAAACTTTGTAAAACGTCAAAACAACCTTATTATAAATGATGATTTTTTTACTTGTCAAAATTTTGTGACATAATTTTGTAAAATATTACATTTTTTTACAAATTTCGACATGTGCTTGGTTTTTTTGATGTTTTAGCCCTGTTTTTCGAACATCTGTTTGAATAATATCATATAAAATGTGACAACTGTTTGTCAGCATTAAACATTTTTTTAACTTTTTTTTACTTTGGGTTATTGGAGTTTTATATATATTATCTTTAAAATTGTAACTAATCAATTTTTCATGACAAAAAAAGCAAATTAAAAATTAACTTGCTTTGATTGACTTAAAATTTATTTATTTATTTATATTACTCTGCACTACTATAGTTTTGCGCACTATAGTTATTAATATTATTAGTTATTACGTCATTAGTAATCAATTTAATAATGCTAATTTCGTATGCATTTTTAGTTTCTACCACATCATCACTAATCTTTTTTTGATATAGCCTTGATTGAATTCTGCCTACAATTGATAATGCCTCACCAACTTTCATATCTCTAACAAATCTGGCATTTCTACCCCACGCAATGCAAGGAATATAGTCCGATTTATTGTATGCCCTGTTTACCGCCAAAAGCACATCACTAATTTCTCTTTTAAATGGCGTTGTTCTAAACACTGGCTCCTTACAAATAAATCCATTAAGTTCAATTGTATTTGGATTTTCACTTAAATTGTTTTCTTCAATTTCTCTTACAAAAACTGTTAAAACTAATTTGCTTCTGCCATCTGTTTGCTTGTTATAACTTCTAAATTGGCCAGTTATGGTAATTGTATCATTTAATTTTATGCGATTGTCTATCAATCTTTCGCTGATTGTGACAGGAATTGTATCAAAACTTTCGCTAAGTCTTGGCACCTCAAGTAAAAACTCATAAAATTTTTCATCAAACACTTCGTGGCTAAAAACTGGCTCACTTACAATTTTCCCTCTTAAATATACTTTATTGTTGTTCATTTGTTCATAATCCATAATTTAATCCTTCTTTATCTTTATATATTTTTGATTTTTTTGCATTTTGTTGCTTATACTTTTCCAATTTGTTTGCCGTTATTGTCTATAATGTATTCGCCTTTAATAAGTAGTTCACCGATAGGCGTTATCTTGTATCCTCTTTTTATAAGTCTATCAAGCATAATAGGCAGTGCATCTAAAATATGGTCGCTGTTGTTGTGGCACAATATAATGCTTCCATTTCTTACACCATTAAGCACTCTGTTGTTAATTTCCATAGCACTTAGCCCCTTCCAGTCAAGACTATCAACATCCCACTGAATTGTTGTAAGCCCTAAACTTTCGGCAACACTTATTAAACTATCATTGTAAGCCCCAAATGGAGGTCTAAAAATTTTAACATCTTCGCCAGTTATGCTTTTAATTAAGTTCATGGACGTTTCAAGTTCAAATTTTTGATTTTCACTTGATAGTTTTGTCATATCTGGATGAGTATTGCTATGTGTGCCTATTTCAAAACCGTTATCGTGTATTTTTTTAACCATTTCGGGATATTTTTGCACCCAAAACCCTACTAAGAAAAACGTGGCTTTCACATTGAACTCATTGCAAATTTCAATTATTTTTTCCGTTTTATCGGCTCCCCAAGCGGCATCAAAACTTATTGCAACTTGCTTTTGCTCTGTGCCAACATAGTAAACGGGCACCTTTCTTAAACTATTGTTAAAATAAACGCTAGCAGCAACATTTCCTCCCATATTTACGCTAAGCAATATAGAAACCATTAAAATAAACAAAATGGCTCTTATTGTTTTAAACTTTACACAAAAAAAATGCATAAAATCCTCACTTAAATTTTACTATATTAAGCAAGTTTTGAGATTGGCAAAAAAGATTGAAAAATATCATATTTTGTCGTATTTTGTAAAATCAAATTTTACTTGCTTAAATTATTGTATGCTAATAAAAAAATATTTATGAAACCGATTATTTTTTATCCCATAAAGCAAAAATAATATACAATAGTTTTGCATTATGATATAATTTGGTCAGGTGAATTATGGGAAATTTAGATAATAAAGAAATAGAAATGCTAATTAAAAGTGCTTTTGATGCACAAAAAAACAGTTATGCACCATATAGCAAATTTAATGTTGGTGCTAGTTTGCTTTGCGAAAGCGGTAAAATATATGAAGGTGCTAACATAGAAAATGCAAGTTATCCTGCAGGCATTTGCGCAGAACGTGTTGTCTATTCAAAAGCAATTAGTGAGGGTGAAAAAGAATTTGTAGCAGTTTGTATAACCTGCTCTAACCCAGAAACCTACGCCTTTCCTTGTGGCGTTTGCAGGCAATTTATGAGTGAGTTTTCAGTTGACACAAAAGTAATTGTTGCAAAAAGTTTGGAGAAATTTGAAATTTACACATTAAATGAACTTTTGCCACACAACTTTAACAGTGAAAATTTATAAATTAAAAATTTCTAAAGTTTTTTAAAACATAAAAAAAAATCTACATTTAGTTTATTACTAATATGTAGATTTTTTAATTTATTAAGTTTTATTTCCACAAATATGTGAAGACAGATTTAATCTTTGTTCCTTTTTTACCAGCAAATGATTTACCCTTACTATTTCTGCTTTCTGTCGAAATATCATCTGTTGAAGTATAGTACAATTTATCCTTTGCATCTAGGGCAAATAGTTCAAATGTTTCTGTAACTTTTCTAGCATATATCAATTTTTTACCATTGTCACCAAGTGGCAAAATTTTGATACCCTTTCTGTTTCTACCAAGCACGCCAAATTCACTAACCTTTACGATCTTTGCAAAGCAACTATCCGTCACGAAAACAAATTTATCGTTTTCATCAACTAGTGATGCCATAACAACACTGGCACCATCATCAAGTTTAATGCCTTTTACTCCACTGCTTGTTTTGGTTTGAGTTGGAACATCCGTTATGTCTGCATTTAGACCTATGCCATTTGATGCTACAAACATAAGAGTTTTATTTGGCTCAAATATTTCAACATTTAAAACTCTGTCACCATCCTTCAACTTATATGCAACAGAAGTGTTCTTCTTTGTCTCAAATTCTGTCCATGCACATTTTCTTACAGTGCCTTGCTCTGTAATAAACAAAAGTTCTTTCTTTTTGAGTTCATTTTCGGCAAACATACCAACAATTTTTTCATCCTTAGAATAGCCAAGAAATAAATCACTAAGTAGAGAGCCTCTATCCTTCCACCTTGCTTCCAAAATATCATCAATAGCCACTTTGTACATATTGCCAAGATTGCTAAACAAAATGATATCAACATTAGTTTTTGTTTTTACAATAAACTTGTGAACCTCATTAAGTGTGCTTGTTTTGGCAATGCTTCTGCTACTTATGTTAAATCCTTTTTCATATATCTTTTTCAAAGCATTTCTTTCGCTGTAGCAAACATATACATCTTTGATTGGCTTCAATTCTTCATCTTCTGCAATTTCAAAAGCGGTTTCATCTTTCAAAATGCTTGAACGTCTTTTAGATAGATTCGCAAGTTTAATTGCTTGCATTTCTTCTTTTACAACTTGATATTGTAATGTTTCACTTGCGAGTATCTTTTTATATTTTGAAATTTTTTTGTTTAATTCATTTAACTCATCAGTAATTTTGTTAACTTCCAAACTAGTTAAACGAGCAAGCCTCATATCAAGTATTGCCTGAGCCTGCCTTTCGGTAAGGAAAAACCTTTTCATAAGTCTTTCTCTCGCTTCCGCTGTACTATTACTTGTTTTAATAATTTTTACAACTTCATCAATATTTTTTACTGCAATTAAAAGTCCAGATAAAATTTCTGCCCTATC